>JACIYK010000038.1 GCA_014359965.1 Candidatus Aminicenantota bacterium | reverse complement strand
AACATTACATAGGAGGGGAATAATGAAGCTTCTTAGAAATGAAAGTCAGCGTCGTTTCATCCGCCATCGTTTCAGTTTTTCTTTTGTCTATATTTCTTTCGCCATGCTGCTGGCTGTCGCGTTCTTGCTCTTTACTGCTTCGGGCTGTAGTCAAAAGGCTTCCAGCACCAGCGGCGCCAAACAGGCCCGGCTTAAATTTGCCGTGTCCTTTCCGTCCGAAAGGTCCAGCAACCCGCTTGACGGTCGTCTGCTTCTGCTGATTTCTACGAATAACGACCAGGAGCCGCGCTTCCAGATCAGCGACGGACCGGCGACCCAGCAGGTCTTCGGCGTTGATGTTGATGGTCTGGCACCAGGTGCTTCGGCTGTCATTGACCACACGGCTTTCGGCTACCCGCGCCGCAGTCTGGCCGAAATTGAGCCCGGGGAATACTGGGTTCAGGCTCTGCTTAACATTTACCAGACCTTCCATCTGGCTGACGGTCGCGTGCTCAAGCTACCACCCGACCGCGGGGAGGGTCAAAAATGGAACCGCAAGCCCGGAAATCTCTACAGCCAGCCCGTCAAAATACACCTGGACCCGGCACGGGCTGAAACTATCAAAATTTCCCTTGACCAGGTCATCCCGCCTATTCCCGACCCGCCCGAAACGAAATACATCAAACATGTCCGAATTCAGAGCAAACTGCTTACTGACTTCTGGGGAACTCCAGTTTACCTCGGCGCCCACGTTCTTCTTCCGCACGGATTTGACGAACATCCAGAAGCCCGCTACCCTCTGATAGTTTTTCACGGGCATTTTCCTTACGACTTCAGCGGCTTCCGCGAAGAGCCTCCTGACCCCAACCTTCCGCCCGACTTCAACGAACGCTTCCGCCTTCACGGCTACAACCGTATCGTCCAGCAGGAAGCTTACAATTTTTATAAATACTGGACCGCTCCCGACACGCCGCGTTTTCTCATAATTGAAATCCAGCATGCTAACCCATATTACGATGATTCCTATGCCGTCAACTCGGCCAACCTCGGACCTTATGGCGATGCCATCAATTATGAACTCATCCCTTACATTGAGAAAAAATTCCGTGGCCTTGGCGAGGGCTGGGCTCGATTCACCTATGGTGGCTCGACCGGCGGCTGGGAAGCTTTAGCCACGCAGATTTTCTACCCCGATATGTATAACGGTTGCTGGGCGGCCTGCCCCGACCCGATAGATTTCCGGGCCTATACTGTTGTCAACATTTACGAGCATAAAAATGCCTATTACCTTGAATCGCGCTGGAAGCGCACGCCGCGTCCGGGACGCCGCAACTGGCTGGGTGAGGTGAGCTGCACCCTGGAAGAATCAAATCACCGCGAGCTGGCCCTCGGCACCAGAACGCGCTCTGGTGACCAGTACGACATCTGGGAAGCAGTTTTCTCTCCGGTCGGACCTGACGGCTATCCACGGCGTATCTGGGACAAACTGACTGGCGAAATTGACCCGGAGACTGCAGCCTACTGGCGCGAGCATTACGACCTGCGCTACATTCTGGAGCGCGACTGGAAAACCCTCGGTCCCAAACTCAAGGGCAAAATCCACATCTATGTCGGTGACATGGACAACTATTACCTGAACAACGCGGTATACCTGATGGAAGAATTCCTGAAGAACACCAAAGACCCGTACTACGACGGCGAGGTTGATTACGGTGACCGGGCCGAGCACTGCTGGAACGGCGACCACACTCTGCCTAACTACCTGTCGCGTCTCCGCTACCACCGGCTTCACATCCCGAAGATAATGGAGCGCATCAAAAAATCAGCTCCCCCGGGTGCCGACCTCAAGAGCTGGCGCTATTAAAACGGGGGACACAATACTCATTCCCCAATTTCCTGCCCTTTCTCCTTGCTCTGAGCGCAATTATTTTTCTATGCTATTCGTATAATTTCTGAAATTGGGGACACGTTCTATATTTCCTATTTTTTCGCGCCAGGGCTGAACTTCAGGCCCTCAACCAAACGATAGCCCCACACTATTTTTTTTATTATTTCCCTGTTACCACGCCCCAAAATAGCGACCGGAGTAATTTTCATGGATGAATATTAATCGATGGTTTCTTTTGTTCAGCGCTAAAGGCCCACCTGGCGAATTGTGGGGAGATGTCAAATGATAATCTGGCAGAGAAGGGTCGATAAGCATAAAGTATCAGCAAGAATGATTGCCCAGTTCTGAATAAATGAGAATATAGTATATAAGTTAATCAAAACAAATTTTGTCCGGATTAACAAAATAAACTATAGGAGCCACAATAGCTGCCTTATGGACGGCTGGAATGGGACTCTGACGAGGAAACACAAAAATAGAAATATAGAATGTGTCCCTAGTTTCCCGAGGTGTTCTTGAATTAATGTTAGTACCCCCGAGAAAATTGGGAAGGCGCAGGGCGTTACCTAATTTGAATTTACCATTTGCGGAACAATGAGAAGCAAATAAGAAAAAAATAGAAAATATGGTTTGTGTCCCTATTTTTTATGTTCCTCGTTTGTTCGTGATATTTTTTCTTAATTTCTGTAAAATAAAAAAAACCTGAAAGTCAGGCGAAAATTAAATATGTGAGAGTCAAAAAAGGAGGCTTCCCTTAATGAAGAATCAGATAAAGCATTTTAATTTCAGGCTATTCTTTATTTCCCTGATTTTTCTGATGCTTGCCACCATGATCACTTCCAGTTCTTTTTCTCTCTACGCTCAAGCAGCAGGCACTTCAGGTCAAGAGGTGAAAGCACCGCAGACCGTGGCCTCAGCTGCTTCCTTAGAAAAGTCAGGAGAACTCAGAGTCAAAACCAAAATTGATTCAGTGATCGTTTTCCCAGACCGAGCTCAGGTATTCAGAAGGGGACAAACGACTCTAAGCCCGGACGTCAAAACTTTGGTTTTTGAAGGACTACCCGCTACCCTCAATGATAGTTCATTAAGGATATCCGGCAAAGGTTCGGCCAGGCTAAAATTCCTGGGAGTAGAAGTACTCAAAAAATACCTTGAGACTGAGCAACTGCCTGAGGTAAAGAAAATCAAGGAAGAAATAAGGGCAGTGGAAGCAGAGATAAGCAGGATTAAGGGTCAGGAGGCAGTGCTGGATTCGCAGGAGAAGTTTTTAAATTCCTTCAGTGTTGCTTACAGCAATCAGACTGCTCGGGAGCTGGCGGTCGGGCGTCCTGATCTTCCTGGTCTTGATAAGTTTCTTGATTATTTAAGCACCAGGCTGCAAAAGATTCAGAAAGCCAGACAGGACAATGCCAGACAGCTAACTGAAAGCCAGGCCAGGCTGGAATCGCTCAAGAAAAAGCTTAACGAAATTATGCCAGCCCGCGCCAGAGAAGAAAAAAGCATCCGGGTGCTGGTGGATGTGTCCCAGTCCGGTCGCTTTGAAGTTGAACTCAGCTATTTTGTGAGTCCGGCCAGCTGGAAGCCGGCCTACACCATGAGGCTTCTACCCGAATCAGCAGAAATTGAGCTAACCAATGTGGCTCTGGTCTGGCAAAAAACGGCTGAAAACTGGGATGAAGTGAAGCTAACCCTGTCTACCACCCAGCCCGAGGTTCTGAGCGTGCCTATGGAGCTTAAACCCTGGTATCTCAACGATGAGACCCTTAGACCGTTACCTCTTGAAGAAAGAATGACCGTTAAAATGGCCAGACCGCAGATGTTGAGCCAGGAAGAAATTACCTCTGAGACTGAAGAGGTAGCTGCGGAAGTGTCCGCAGAGTTAGAAACAGCTGAAACAGTGGAGAATTGGGCAGCAGTAAATTTTGATATCAAAAACCTCTGGACCATACCTGGTGATGGAGTTGAAAGACGGGTGCCTGTAGCTGTGGAGAAGCTGACTACCAATTTTGATTATCTGGCCATACCGAAAATTCAGGAAACCGTATTTCTTAGAGCCAGGGCAAAGAATACCCTCGGTTATCCTTTAAGACCGGGAAAGGTAGATCTCTTTACCGGGCAGGACTTTACCGGAAATGGATATCTTAAGTATGTGCCTGTAGGTGATGAATTCAAAATGTTTTTTGGCAGTGACGCTCAGGTTAAAGTCAAAAGAGAGCTGGTCAAAAAAGAGAAGAGTAAAACCAGCGGTGTTTTTAAAGATAAAGTCCAGAAGATAAGCCTGGCTTACAAAATTACCCTGGAAAATCTCCGTCATCGACCCGTGGAGGTTGAACTCGTGGACCAAATTCCAGTCAGCCAGGTAAAGTATATTGTGGTAAAAGATGTAAAGATAACTCCTGCACCTGATAAGCAGGATGAAAAAGGCATTATTACCTGGAAAGTAACGCTGGAACCGGGAAAGAAACTTGAGTTTAAGCTGAGTTTTTCGGTAGAATACCCCGTCGGGCTTGAGCTTCCCGGCTTCTAGAAAAATTTAGGCTGCCCGTTTTTAGGTAAACTACGATTAGGCCGTCGCCAAAAATAGTAAAAATCTACGGTGTCCCGATTTTTGCCGATTTTTTAACGAGAAGTTGACTTCAGGTATTTAAGAAACTCGGAATTGGTGGTCAATATCAGCCAGGTTCTCTGGGCCAGCGTGTTTCGGTAGGTTTCCAGCGTTTTCAAAAACTGATAAAACTCCGGGTCTAAGTTATATGCTGCTGCATATATCCTGGTGGCTTCAGCTTCAGCCTTGCCCCTTATCTCCTGCGCTTTGCGGTAGGCTTCAGAAGTGATAATCTTGAGCTCCCGTTCTTTCTGGCCTCTTATCTCGGCGCTGCGTCCTTCTCCTTCAGAACGGTATCTGGAAGCTATGCGGTTACGCTCGGCAATCATCCGGTCAAAAACTTTTTTCTGAACTTCGTCCACATAATTAACTCTTTTTATCCTGATGTCTTTTAATTCAACCCCGAATTCAGGCGTTATCTTGGAGGCTTTTTCCAGGATCATTTCAGCAATTTTTGCCCGGCCAACCTGAATTTTACCTGTTACCTCTGAGTAATCCAGTAACGCCGACTCTTCGCTGAGGTTAAATTCCCTGTTGGTAGTTCTGACAATTTCAATCAAATCAAAGCTGGCAATGACGTTTCTGGTTTCGCCATCTACTACGTCATCAAGCCGTGAATGAGCGCCGCGTTCGTCCTTTACTCTTTGGTAGAAAACCAGGGGGTCACTAATGCGCCAGCGGCAGTAAGTGTCTACCCAGATATATTTTTTGTCCCTGGTAGGAATCTGGTTGGCGTCTCCGTCCCACTCTAACCATCTTTTTTCAAAATAGTTGGCTTTTTGAATAAAAGGCACCTTGAAGTGCAAACCGGGAGAGGTTATGGCGCTGCCTTTCGGCTCCCCGAACTGGGTAATGATAACCTGGTTTGTTTCAGAAACGACATAGATGCCGTCAATCAGGGCCAGAAGAATTATCAGGGTAATGATGGTCAGCAGTATTTTTGTGGTGGGCTTCATTTTTTCACCTCCTCTCCGAGGTTGAGAAGCGGGACAAGGTTTTTCTGACTCTCATCCACGATTATTTTTTTCTCAATCCCGGCCAGCACTTCATTCAGCGTTTCCAAATATAATCTTTTTCTGGTCACGGCCGGGGCTTTTGAATATTCCCGGTAAATGGAAATAAACCTGGTGGCATCGCCTCGGGCGTTGTTGACGCGTTCGGCAGCAAAGCCTTCGGCGGCCCGAATCATTTGTTCTGCTTCACCCTGGGCCCGGGGAATTTCCTGATTATATTCAGCCCAGGCTTCGTTTATCTTCCTTTCTTTTTCCTGCAGTGCCTGGTTGACTTCATTGAAGGAAGGTTTAACCGGGTCGGGTGGGTTGACGTCCTGAAAAATCAGCTGGTTAACTTCCAGGCCCAGCTCGTAGATGTCCACGAGTTTTTGAAGCTCTCTCATGGCTTCAGCAGCCAGGCTGGCCCGACCGAAAGTTATCACCTCATCTACTGAAGCATCACCAACAATCTGGCGGACAACTGCTTCAGTCATCGCCCTGAAAGTCTGTACTGGATCTCGAACCTTAAACAAAAATTTATAAGGGTCTTTGATTTTGTATTGAACAATCCATTCCACGACGACCACATTCAGGTCTCCGGTGAGCATCAACGATTCTTTTTTTGTTTCCTCGTTAACGTAGTATTCAGATTTGATGCCTGGTCTGGCTGTGCGGAAGCCAAATTCCAGCTTCAGCTGGCGCTGGACGGGCACTCTGATAAGCCGCTCGATTCCCAGCGGCAACTTTAGATGCAAGCCAGGCTCAGTGGTGCGGACAAATTTTCCAAAACGCAGAATTACTCCGATTTCTTCAGGCTTTATCTGATAGAAAGAAGTAGCCAGCAGCAGTATGATCAGTAGCCCGAGTGCCGCATATCTTATCCAGCGAGTTGATATTCTGGGGAAATCATAGTCTCCCCAGGCCGTTTTAAAATTTTGGGCCATGGTCCCTCCTTTCGAGTTTATCTTATTATCTTAAAACCTAACGCCGTTTATCTATCGCAGTAGATGGAGCGCAGGGCCTCTTTTAAATCAGGCAGAGTTAGCGAGAGGTATTGGCGGTCATCAATCTCTGGCTGGTGCGTGGCTTTTAATCCCTGGCCCGTAAGAATGAGAACCGAGGTGCCGCGGAAGCGCTGGCGTAGCTGGTCGTAGGCGGCCAGGGTGGCGGCTGATTCCGGCTGCACGAAAATTCCTTCTTTCACTGCCAGTTTCTTTTGCGCCTGAAGCATCTGGTCGTCTGAGACTGTGGTGAGAAAACCACGGTTTTTGCGCACGGTTTCTAAAACCAGGCTTCCAGCCGGCGGGTCGGGGTTGGAGATGGAATGGGCAATGGTCTGGGCGGGCTTAATTTTGGTAACCGAAGCTTGGCCCTTTTTGAAAGCCGTGGCTATGGGCGCACAGCCTGCAGCCTGGACGCCGACCAGGCGCGGAATTTTTTCTGTGTGGCCAGCCAAAACCATTTCTTTAAAGCCTTTGAAAAGACCGAGGAAGTGGCCGCCGGCGCTGACCGGGAGGTAAACAAAGTCGGGTGCTTTCCCGAGCTGGAGGCAAATCTCAAAGGCCGTGAGTTTATAACCTTCAATGCGCAGTGGGTCAACTGAGTTGGCAAAATAAATGCCGAGTTCCTGGCCGAGCTGGTAGCTTTCGCGGAAAAGCTGGCCGTAATCGCCGTCGACTTCAACAATCAGGGGGTTAAAGATGGCGGAAGAAACTAGAGCACTGCGGGAGGTGCCTTTTTTTACCAGAAGAAGGCAGGAAAGACCGGCTCTGGCGGCGTAAGCGGCAGTGGACGAAGCCATGTTGCCGGTAGAGACTGTGCCCACTGCTTTCCAGCCGAGTTCCAGGATTTTCTGCACCACAACCGCTGAGCCGCGGTCCTTGAAGCTCAGGGTGGGGTTGGAAGATTCCAGTTTGGCTAGCAGGCGTCCGCTTCTTTCAATTGATTTGAGCGGTAGCAGGGGAGTCTGGCCTTCACCAAGGCTAAGTTCTGGACGGACGTTCTTGAGGGGAAGGAAAGAAGCAAATTTTTCAAGCGGGTTCTGGGCAGAGTGCTTAATGGTGAGGCGCTCTGGAGGCGGGGTTGAGAATAGCTGTGGCTTTCCGCATTCAGGGCAGAAAATTTCGTTCGGCCGAAACTCATTTTCTTTTCCGCAGGCCCAGCATTGCAAAAAATCGGGACACCCTAAATTTTTCCTATTTTTCTTTTCTCCTTTGCTCCCCTTTTTTTCTCTCATCACTTTTAATTTACCCCATTACCGTGCTTAAGGAAAGGAAAAATTAGAAAAATAGGAAAAATAAAGGGTATTCCTATTTTCAATTTGGGAAAACAGAGAAAAAGGTAGGGAAAAATGGAAATATAGATTGTGTCCCCGTTTTTCTCCCCTTTTTTCATTCTTTTTTGGTAAAATAATTAAAAAAATAAAGGAGTGAGGGATGAGGGTCATGAAAATATTACTGGCAATTTTAAAAATATTGCTGGTAATTTTATTGGTTTCGGGTATGGTTGTCTGCGGCCGTGGAAACAAAGAGAAAGGCGAAGTTCAACCCGCCGCTGGAACTGCCCAGGCAACTGGCCAGAGTGCAGCTAATCCATTTTTTACCGATTGGAACACACCGTTTGGCGCGCCGCCGTTTGACCAGATAAAAGTTGAGAACTTCAAGCCTGCCATTCTTGAAGGAATTTCTCGCCATAACGAGGAAATAAAAGCCATTGCCGAAAACCCGGAACCACCTACCTTTGCCAACACAGTTGAAGCCCTGGACCGTAGCGGACTTTTCCTGGACCGCGCCCAGAGAGTTATGATGAACTTGCTGTCTGCTCACACCAACGACCAGCTTCAGGCCGTCGCTCAGGAGCTGGCTCCAACCCTTTCTGCCCACTACGACGAAATTTTTCTCAACCCTAAGCTTTTTGCCCGGATAAAAGCTGTCTACGAGCAGCGCGACCGCCTGGGCCTCAACCCTGAGCAGCAGCAGCTTCTGAAGAAATACTACCAGGACTTCGTGCGTGCCGGCGCCAACTTGGATGAAGCCAAAAAAGCCCGCCTTAAAGAAATCAACAAGGAACTTTCTGTCCTGGAGCTTAAGTTCGCAGAAAACGTGCTCAAAGAGACTAACGCCTTTGAGCTGGTCATTGATGACCCGGCCGACCTGGAAGGTCTGCCACAGAACGTGGTGTCCGCAGCAGCTGAAGCGGCCAAAGAGCGCGGCAAAGAAGGCAAATGGGTGTTTACCCTGCATAAGCCGAGCCTCATTCCTTTCCTGCAGTATTCACCGCGCCGCGACCTGCGGGAAAAAATCTTCAAAGCTTACATCAACCGCGGCAATAACGGCAACGAATACGACAACAAAGCAATAATCGCCCGCGCCATTGCCCTGCGCATAGAAAAAGCCAAGCTGCTGGGCTACAAGACCTGGGCTGATTACGTGCTGGAAGACAGCATGGCCAAAACACCCGAGGCCGTCTATAAATTCTTGGACCAGGTCTGGCAGCCGGCTCTAAAAAAAGCCAAAGAAGAAGCGGCCGAGCTGCAAAAGCTCATCCAGGCCGAAGGCCACAACTTCAAGCTCCAGCCCTGGGACTGGTGGTACTATGCAGAAAAACTGCGCAAACAAAAATATGCCCTGGATGAAGAGATGCTGCGGCCGTACTTCAAGCTGGAAAACGTCATCAACGGTGTTTTCCTGCTGGCCAACAAGCTGTACGGCCTGCAGTTTGTCGAGCGCAAGGACATCCCGGTCTACCATCCGGACGTGAGGGTGTTTGAAGTAAAAGAAGCTGACGGCACGCACGTGGGAATCCTCTACACCGATTACTTTCCGCGGGCTTCCAAGGGCGCTGGTGCCTGGATGGATGCCATCCGCGACGAGTATAAAATTGACGGGAAGAAAATCACGCCGCTTATTCTAAACTGCGGCAATTTTACCAAACCGACGCCCGACCAACCCTCGCTGCTGACGCTGGAAGAGGTGACCACGCTGTTCCATGAGTTCGGCCATGCGCTGCACGGCCTGCTTTCAGACTGCACCTACCTGCGGCTGACCGGAACCAATGTGGCCCGCGACTTTGTGGAGCTCCCCTCTCAAATCATGGAAAACTGGGTGACGGAGCCTGAGTTCCTGAAGATGTTTGCCAGACATTATCAGACCGGTGAGCCCATACCGGAAGCGCTGGTGGAGAAAATCAGGAATTCACGCTACTTTAACCAGGGTTTTGCCACGGTGGAGTACCTGGCCGCCTGCTACCTGGATATGGATTGGCACACGCTGACCGAGCCGGTGAAGCCAGAGGAGGTGATGTCGTTTGAGGAACGTTCGCTTCAGAAAATAGGGCTTATTCCGGAGATTGTCGTGCGTTACCGCAGCCCTTACTTCAGCCACATCTTCTCCAACAGCTATTATGCCGGCTATTACAGCTACATCTGGGCTGAGGTACTGGATGCTGATGCTTTTCAGGCTTTTAAGGAGAAGGGGCTGTTTGACCAGGCTACAGCCCGGGCTTTTCGTGAAAACATCCTGGCAAAGGGCGGAAGCGAAGACCCGATGGTTCTCTACGTGAAGTTCCGTGGTCGCGAACCCAAAGTGGAGCCCATGCTGCGGCGCCGCGGCCTCTAAAACGGGGGACACAATACTCATACCCCAATTTTTTAAAGAAAATGGGGACACCCTAGATTTTTCCATTTTTTTTATCCGCCTGCGTAAATTTTTTACAGCCAAAATAATCGCCTTGTCTGTCAAAAATATGGGATACAATCAATATTTCCAATTTTTATCTGCGCTGCGTAAACATCTTGCAGCCGGAATAAGTGCCTTTGTTTAACAAAATAAATCCAAAAAGGAGTTAATTTGCGTAGAGGCGATGCATATTGCAAGGACGAATATAGCCAGAGGAGTGTGCCTCCGGTGTCAATCAATTCCAAGCTATGCCAAGCATTCCCTAAGAAATGTTTGCAGAAAACCCCAAGGACGGCGGCCGGAGAGCCAGTTGTTACTGGCAAATTTCGGTTATAGCGTATCGCTCCTAAGCAGATGCGGGGCAGGTTTCTGCGACTGGACTAATGGAAAAAATCAACTTTTAGTGTGCTGCTTGGTAAACTCCATATTCTGGTTGGAGCCAGGGAAAAATGGGAAAAATAGAAAAAGCTTTTTTGTCCTGCTTCTTATTTTAGCCAAGGTTTTTGTCTAGGTTCTTGCCTCAAAAATAAGAAATATGTACAGTGTCCCGATTTTTTATGCGCTGCTTTTTTAAATGTCTTGCAGCCGAAAGAAACGCAGTGTTAAGCAAAATAAACCTAAAAAATAGCAAAAATCTACAGTGTCCCCATTTTTACCCATTTTTTCAATTTTTGTATGGTAAAATAAGAGCAGGTTAAGTATGAAGAAATTTCTCAAGCGCAAGATAGATTTACTTCCTCAGAGGCCAGAACCCTTTGTCTTCCGCATGGAAATAACCCCAGAAGCCCGCTGGATTAAGTCAGCTCTTAATCAGTTGCTTGATTTTTCCACTATCATTCAGCTGGAAGCTATTGAGGGGCTGAGCGATGAACTTCTGCAAATAGTTCAGGACCTGGACCGTCACCCGCGAGAACCAAAAATCCGGCTGATTCTTCCTTCTTCCCAGAATAATTTTTCTTCCAGTTTTTCATCCTATGCCAAACCTCTTTCCAAGCTGAAAAAATCTACCATAGTCATATTTCTGGCCAGTATCAGCCACGCTCAGGAGCCCAGTCTGAAAAACGAGCTGCTGGAAACCATAAAATCCTTTTCTTCAGCCGGCCTAAAAACCGGACTTCTTGTGGAATTAGCCCCGACCGAATTAGCTTCTGGCATCGAAACCGAAGCCCGGTTCAAAGCCCAGCTTTTAGCGCTCGAAGAGCTGATCGCTTGCGCAGCCCACGCCGGCGCCCTGGAGATGGCTCTCCGGCCCTCGCTCTCTTACATCCCCCGCCTGCGCCCTAATTTCTCTGAAAAAACCAGCAAGCACCGCCCCACCGAAGCCACCGACGTCTCCGTTTCTACTCTTGCCAGCTTATTATCCTGCTTATTATCTTGGATTAATGAGCTCAAGGCCCGTGGCCTTGTTCTCTCATTTGAGGAATGTTTTCCGTTGGCTTCATCTGCTCCCTATAGCCACCTCACCCAGGGACTGAACAAAGGCTTTAGCCTTAACCTCAATCCTAACCCTGAGCCAAATTTTAAACTTAATCTTGGCCCTAATCTTAATCCTAACCTTGACCCTAATAATTTCACCAACTGGCCCATGCCTAACTGCCGCCAGGCCTTTGGCTCCTGTTTCATTGACCGTAACGGGCTGATTAAACCCTGCCGTCTCTCAGAATACATCCTCGGAGACCTGAAAGAAAAGCAACTTAAAGATATTTTTTCTTCTTTCATTTTTTCTGACCGCCATTATTGTTTTTCTTCTTTTCCTGCTACCAGTTCTTCATCTCTCAACACTCCGGTCAGGCTTGATTCCGGCTTGAAGCCAGTTCCTCTTTTCCAGCTCCTCCACCGCAACTGGGGCAGCACGCTGGTCCATGGCTACGACAGCCTGCTTCTTTCTCACAAAGGAGTCCGCCTGGCCCGCTCCATTGACGGCCGTCATAACCTTCGCTGGTTTAAGAAAAAATTCGGAGCTAAAGCCCTGAGTTTTATCTGCGGACTTTTTCTTAAAGGGTACATAAGATTGGAAGAATGAACAATGAACCTGGAAAGTGAAAATGGGAAAATTTGCTCCTGACCTCACCTTTGAAAAATTCAGAGAAAACTTAGCTCCGGATGACCTGCTCTTTTCCGTACCCGACCTCTATTTTTCTTTCCGCCCCGGCCGTGTTCTGATAGTTGAACCCGAATCAGCTTCCTGGATTGTTCTTCCCCAGGCTGACTTTTCCTTCCTCACCTCTACCGGTTTGATAAACCCCGGCGCAAACGAGCGCACTTTCAGAAAACTTGCCGACCTGAATCTTATTGCGCCCCCGTCATCGCCATCTCCTGCCGACTATGACAATTTCCTCCGCCTCCTTTATCGTCTTTTCATTAGAAATATGCTGACTATCAACGGCTATTCCTACTATCAGCCATCTTCTCTCTGGCAGGTTCAGAAATACCCTCATTATTTCAACCTCCATCTGACAGAGTCCTGCAACTTGGCCTGCCGCTACTGCCGGGTTGACCACAACAGTCCTGACCCGATGATGATGTCAGTAGAGACCTGCAAAAAAATAATAAGACGAGTGCTGGAAGAAATCCCCGGGCAGAAATGCATCATCGGCTTTCACGGTGGCGAGCCTCTGCTTAATATCGAGGTGGTAGTTGAAGGAAGTCGCTATGCCAGAGAAGTCGCTGCTTCTGCCGGTAAAGAGCTGTCGCTCTCACTTCAAACCAACGGTCTGCTCCTTGGCCGATACAGCCAGCTGCTGAAGGAGCTACGGGTTGATGTGGGCGTGAGCATAGATGGCCCTGAGGAAATTCACAACCGGATGCGCATCTTCCGCTCCGGCCGCGGTTCATTCCAGGAAGTAATGGCTGGAATTGAAGCAGCCCGAAAGGCCGGACTTAATCCCGGTTTTCTGGCGGTTATTCATGAACCCGAAGATTACCTGACGGTAGCCCGCTTTATGGTGGAAAATCTCCAGGCCAAGTCCTTCCGCCTGAATTACAGCTGTTACGAGGGCAGAGCTAAAAAAGTGTTATCTTTTGACCTCCAGCGAGCGGCTGACTTTGCCTATCACTGGCTTCAACTAATAGACTTTGCCCGAGAAGAATTTATGCGCACAGGAACCTGGCTGAGCATAGATGACCTGAACCTTTTTGTGGCCCATCTGGTGAGCAAACAGCGGCCGCATATGTGTTACCGTTCGCCATGTGGAGCGGGCAATTCTATCCTCGGTTTTGGACATGACGGGAAAATATACCCGTGCGAGGAGCTTGTGGGCAAGGAAGAATTCTGCCTGGGGCATATAGACGATCCCACCTCGCTTGGCCGGCTTCTCTCTGAGTCTGAACTTCTGGCCACGCTGGCGCGAAACCGGTACGTAGACAATGTTCCAGCCTGTGCCGATTGCCCCTGGCGGCATTTCCATGGCGCCGGCTGCCTGAATAAATCATACGAATACTTTGGCGACATAGCTCACCGCGACCCGATGTGTTATTTTTACCGCACTGTTTTTGAGGAACTGCTCTGGAGATTATCAGAAAACCAGGAAATAAAAAACTTGATTAGTTATTATAAAAAGTATATAAGGATGGAAGGGGAATGGCTGTAAGGGAAGGCTTGCCGAAGTCATAATCTCGGCTTTAGGCTTTTTATGTTATTTTTTAGCCGTTTGAGGAGGAAAAATGAAATTTTTAAGAAGGAAAAAGGAGGCAGGGATTCCCCGAAAAGTTAACCTGGAAGATCTGGGGAGAAATTTGCCCTCTGTGCCAGTTGAGTTGACTGAAGTTTCAAAGCGCAGCCGGCGGCAGACTCTAAAACTTCTCGTTGGCGGCGCTGCTTTTTTAGCTGCCTGGCCTCTTCTGGGCAAGGAAGCCCGGGTTAATCGGCTGAAAGAGCTGGTTGGTCAGGAAGCAGCCAACCCTGATAAACTGAAAGCCAGACAGGCGGCCAAGATTATCGGCCAAGAGATTTTGCACACCAACATACCTCATAACAATACTGCTCATTCCAACATTCCTCATACTGATAAGCATCAAAACAGCCATGTGAACGAAAGCAAACATGTGGACTATGCTCCTCAGGGTTTCGAACATACCAATACCACCATTCACGT
The DNA here is from genome assembly GCA_014359965.1 of Candidatus Aminicenantota bacterium. Classification (GTDB taxonomy): domain Bacteria; phylum Acidobacteriota; class Aminicenantia; order Aminicenantales; family Saccharicenantaceae; genus Saccharicenans. The sequence goes on along the minus strand of JACIYK010000038.1, from coordinate 901 downwards.
GGATACTCCTGTTCAAACTCATGTCAACGTCCCTCATCAGGACACACCTCATACCGATGTGCCCCATACTAATGTAGAACACGTTAACAGGCCAGGTCAGGAAAATACTTGAAGGCTTTATTAATTTTAAAAATGCCGTCAGAACGCTTCCCTGGTCATTTCATAAGATTTCTTGTCCTTCTCTTTTTCCTTGTTTTGATTGTTTTGAATACTTTTCCAGGTCTGCCTGAAGCCCTGGGCCGACCAGCTTTCATTCAAACTGAGGAAATTTTCCGTCTTACCCGGGAAGCTGAGGAACTGGAAGGACGGGCAGCCCGGCTCAGAGCAGCTGTGGAAAACTGCCGCCGGAGCATATCCCCGCAGTCTCCAAATTGCTTCATTGAGATTTCCTGGCTGAAAACCAGAGTTTCCTGGAAAGAAGCCGAGCGAATCGCTCAGGGGATGGAAGAAAAGGCCCGCGATCTGAGGAGAAGAATTGAAATTTTAAAAGCCCGGGCCCGGGCCAGCCAGGCAGCTACTCCGCCTCCTCCGGTGACTCAAAAGCCTCAGAACACTACCAGCCCGCCCCCTGTTTCTAACGCACCCTCAAGCCAGCAAAAGCCCGCTCCAAATGCTCCAGCCCAAACCGTAAAACCGCCAGCTCCGCAAGCTCCGGCTCAAACCGCGGCCCCGTCTACGCCGGCAGCTCCAAGAAGGATAGCTGGCCTTACTGAAAGCGAGTGGAAAGATTACAATTTTTTGCAGCAGGAAGTTGAAGAACTTTATTCGCGAGTCCCCCTGGATAATGAGGAATCCATCAGGTTTTTTGAAGCTCTGAAAGCACGCAACGCTCTCTGGGAGAAGGCTGTATCCCGGTCTGGACTTCGGGCAGAGGAGCGGAAAAAACTCAGATTACCCATAC
>JACIYK010000037.1 GCA_014359965.1 Candidatus Aminicenantota bacterium | reverse complement strand
CCTCAACCTTTCCGTCTCGGTTGGTATTATTCTTTACGAAGCCTACCGCCAGAGATATGAAAAAGGGTTTTATTCTGCATCCCGCTTAAGTCAGGAAGAATTTAACCGCTGGCTAAAGCTCTGGCTTAGCAATCCCAAAGATAGAAAAACCTTCCTCCAGGAAAAGTAGATAACTTAGAAAAAAAAAGGGCGGAGACCAGGCTCCGCCCGTGAGAATGGAGCAGGTTTCTACAGGCGTCGAATGCTTGGCCCGTAAAATTCCAATAAATTTTCCGATGGTCCACTCGCCTGCTGTTCCAGCTTCGGTTTAATCTCTTCTATTTTCTCGGCAAGAAGGGCCATTTTAATTTCCATCTTTTCGCTCAGTTGATTTTCCAGAGCCATAAGCTTTTCCTTTAGGTGGCGGTTATATTATTCCATGTCTTCAGAAAATTTTTTCACCCGCGTCTTAAAATCCCTGTTCTCTTCGGCCACTTCCACTTCAATTTTCATTTTTTTCTTGTCCCTAATAATTTCCAAGACAATTTTTTCCCCTTTTTTCTTGCCCTGAATAATATCCGTCAGCTCTTCCAGTCTTTCGGTTCGTTTTCCGTCAGCTGAAATAATCACATCTCCCACCTTAAGACCGGCTTTTTCTGCCGGACTATCCGAAGTGACCCTGCTCACCAGAAGTCCTCGGCCCTCAGGCACTCCGAAAAACTTGGATAGCTCAGGGTTAAGCTGTTCGAGATAAACACCTATGTAACGGTAATTTTCCACCCCAAACTCAAAATCAAAAATATCCAGTTTTGGGAAATCAGGAATTTCCGGCAACACTGGCTGACCTGGCCGGCCGCGAAAGATTTCGGGAAACCTCAGCTCCAGCTCTCGTCTGGCTTCTTCTTCTGGCACTGCGCCCAGCTTAACTTTGATTTCCTGCCTTTTACCATCCCTTTCTATTACCAGGTTCACTTCTTTGCCTGGTTTGGTCTTTCTGATTTCGTTCACCAGTTGGTCTGTAGACCTGATCTCTTTCCCGTTAAATTTAACAATCCTATCACCTTCTTTAAGCTTGGCCAGTTGGGCCGGGCTATCTTCTTCTACCTGGGTGATAACAACCCGTCCCCGCCTGTCACTGGCTATAGACACCCCCAGCCAGCCTCTTTCTACCCGGCCTTTTGATTTTATCTCTTTAAAAACCTGCAGGACTGTTTCAACGGGAACAGCTAAAGCCATACCTGAAGAATGAGCTTCGGCCCGGCTGTACACATAGCCAGATCCTGTAGCTTCCCGGTCCCGGAAGCGGAAGATGATGGGGCTGTCCTCAGCATAAACACCTCTCAATAACCCAACCATCTGCCCTTTTTCATTTAAAACTGGCCCCCCGCTCATGCCGGGAGTAGTCCAGAGGTTAAGTCTGATTCTCTCTTCCCCGATTGAACTGACAATGCCCTGCGTCACGGTGATGCCAGTATCCGGCAGAATACCCAGGGCACAAACCCAGCTTCCGGGCTCCAGTTTTTCACTCGAGCCAAGTACTATTTCCGGTAATTTATTATCTTTCAGCTGAAGTATGGCAATTCTGGTCTCCGGGTCGAAACCCAAAAATTTGGCTTCATAACTTACCCCTTTCTGGTCGATGACAGTTAGTTTTTCTGTTCTCGGCGAAATAAGTGCTGTAGTAGCCACATATCCTTCCTTATCTATTACTACACCCGTAGCTACCCGCCTCAACCCATCCCTAACCTCTACCCTGACCACAGAAGGAGAGGCTTTCTTAACTATTTCGCTGGTATCTTTAACTGAAGCTAATGGAGTTAAAGTAGCAGAATAGCCGGCTGAGGTCAAAAAAATACCCAGCAGGATAATTATCAGAAACCCAAGATTTTTAAATCCATTTTTCATCAACAGAGACCTCCTCAATACTTGATTTGTTGAATCCAGTTATCCGAAACCTGCTCCAGGATAAAAATGGTTTGTGGTTCTTCGTAAGCCATCTTTATTTCTTTTTTTAGATCAACAGGTTCGATAATGAACCTTTCTTCACTTGCTGCGTGACCGTTGGAAGCGAGCTCTGTTGGCCCGGAACCCCACTTGGACAGAGGTTGAAAAGTCAGCTGCAACACGACTAACACGATAACAGCTGCGGTCAGACCTAATTCCAGCCGCCTGAGCCAGAGTCTGTGCTTTCTTTCTTTTCTGAGCCGGTTAAGCACCGCCTGTTCAAAACCCGGTGGGGCGCTGACTTTATCCAGGTAACTCAAATATTTTTCCTCATTCATTTCTTTACTCCATTTATTTATAATTCAAAATCAGCTTCTTTGGTTTCATTTTCGTTACCTCCCTGCCGATTTTTTATTTCCTGGCCTTCTTCCAGCCATTTCCTGATATATTCCCGTCCCCGGCTAATCCTGGCCTTAACCGTTCCTACAGGCAATTTCAGCATCCGGGCAATCTCTTCCTGGGAAAAACCTTCCACATCCTTGAGAATGACTGGTATCCTGTACCTGGGATGAAGTTTTTTCAGGGCAGCCCGCACATTCCTCATCAGCGCCGGGTCATTGTGGTCTGTTGAATAACTGCCAGAAGTATAAGCATTGGTCACTTCTTCCAGCGGCACAGCTGACCGGTTTCTCATCCGTTTTTTTTCTGTCCTGGCCAGATTAGCAGCAATAGAAAAAATCCAGGCTGAAACTGGCGCAATCGGCCGGTACTTCCTGGCTTTAAAATAAACCCGCAAGAATGTTTCCTGCGATAAGTCGACAGCCAGCTGGTAATCTCCAGTTATCTGATAAAGAAAGTTGACAATCCGGTCCTTGTATACACCCATCAGCTGAGCGAAAGCCTGCTCATCGCCTTCCTTTATCAATTCCATTAAAGCCTGCTCGTCCATCCTCTTTTCCTATAACCACTCTGGACTTTCCCAGGTTGCATAATCTGGCTTCATTTTATAATATAGCCAGGCAAAAGAGTAAGCAAACCTGGCGGGTAACAAGATGTTCTGTTATGTTTTTATTTAAGGAACTTTTCGGCCCTGAATTTCGTCTATCAAGGTGACGTGCGTGGAAGTGAAAGAAATAGTAATTAAATGTTTAAAAGGAGACGCGGGAGCCTGGAAAATGTTAGTTGACCTTTATGCCAAAAGAATTTACAACTTGGCTTACCAATTCTCTGGTACTCCACAGGAAGCAGAAGACCTAGTCCAGGACATCTTCCTCAAGCTGTATCACTCCTTAGGAAAGTATGATGCCAAAAAAGATTTTTCCGCCTGGTTCCTGACCCTGGCCAGAAATTACCTCATAGATGAATACCGGCAGCACAGACAGGAAAAATCCTTGAGGGATGATTTCGACGAACTGACCCTTTCGGCCACGGCCAACGACAGCCCGGAACATCAGTACCTGGCCAGGGAACGAACTGAGCTTATCCGCCAGGCTCTGTCTGAGCTTTCACCCGAGTTGAGAACAGTACTGGTCCTCAGAGAAATTGAAGGCTTCAGCTATGAAGAAATTGCCGAAAAATTAGGCCTGCCCGTTGGTACGGTCAAAAGCCGGATTAACCGGGGAAGGTTGCAGATGGCCGAGGTCATCCTGAAAAGGACGGGAGGAAAGCTATGAATTGTCTGAAATACAGGGATTTGTTCAGTGCATATTTAGAGGGGGAACTCAGCCCGGCAGCTAAAAAAGAACTGGAAGCTCACCTGGAAAGCTGTCCCGCATGCGCTCACCTGTTCAGAATAACCGCTCAACTGGGTAAAGAAATTCAGAACATGCCTGAAGTGGAACCACCGGCTGAGCTTATGGCCCGGCTTTATCAAATACCCCAAATGGCCGCCAGCCGCCAGAAAAAAGTAAAGGCCAGTTTTAGCTGGAAATTCTGGCTCAGTCCAGGCTGGCAGCCGGTGCTGGCCACCCTGACTGTCATTCTGGTGCTCATGTCCTTCATCTTTTTTACCACACCCGGAAAAGCGGTTAAAAAATCAGCCGCTCTGGAACTTCACCGTGGCTACAGCCAGGCCCAGAAACTGTTGGTCAGAACCGGCCTGGTCAAAGACAAACTCGACGGGTACCGAGAGAATTTTCTGGCCTCTCTCGAGGCAAAAAATATCATGAAATCTAAATAAAAGGAGAAAAAAGCAATGGAAGAAAAAATTAAAATTGAACCTAAAAAAACTACCAAATCTCCTGTTCTGGCCGCTATGCTCTCTTTCCTGCCTGGCGTTGGTTCTATGTACAACGGCCTGTTCCTCAAAGGCATCATCCAGCTGATTATCTTTGCCGGGCTAGTGGAAGCTCAAAGCCGGGGCGGTGGACAGCCTTTCCTTGGCATTCTGCTGGCTGGCTACATTTTTTACGCCATTTTTGACGCCGCGCATGATGCCCAGAAGATAAACGCCAGAGCTGGCGCAGGAGAAAGTCACCTTACAGCTGAAATAGAATTAGAAATAGAAAAACCATCTGGTTCCATATCCTGGGGCCTTATCTTGATTGGTCTTGGTCTGGTTTTCCTGCTGGCCAACTTTGATGTCATAAGCTGGGATTCCTTCCTGAAGTTCTGGCCGCTGGCTCTGCTGCTGCTCGGCTTGAAGCTTATTATTGATCATTTTACCGCCAAAAAATCATAAGGAGGACAAAATGAATAAAAGAAATAGAAGCAATCTCATCTGGGGAACCATCCTGACCGTCATCGGTCTGCTTTTCCTTCTGGAAAATGTCGGCCTAGACGCCTGGGAAATTATCTTCAAACTGTGGCCCCTGATTCTTATTTTCTGGGGCGCTTCTAAGCTCTATTACGGAATCAAGGAAAAGAAAGCTGAAAAGCAGGCTGAAGCTACGGTAGAAGTCCTGAAAGAGGACCAAAAAGATGAAAGCTAAAGAAGTCATCCTTCTTATTCTGATTATCCTGCTGGGCGTCGGTTTCCATTACCTAAAGGATTTCCGGACCTCCGTAGATTCCTGGGACTTCCACCTGTTCAGAGGCCACCCCTTTGTTTTTGAAGAAAGCCTGCAGTTAAAGCCGGCGGTGACGGTGGAAATACTGAATACTCACGGCCGGGTAGAAGTAGAAGGTGCTGAGGTGGAAAAAATTTCTGTCACCCTGGAGAAAAAAGTCTGGGCCAGAAACGAAGAAGAAGCAAAAAAAATCGCTGACCGGCTTAAACTCTTAACCACTGAATCACCTAACGGGTGGCTCATCTCCAGCAACCGTGAGACCTTCAGGAAAAAATCCTTTGAAACCAGCTTCCGTCTGACTGTGCCCCGTGAAACCGCGGTGAAAATTAAGAATTCATTTGGCTTGGTTAGAGTTTCCAAGGTCAAAGAAGCCCGGGTAGAAAACAAGCATGACCAAGTTGATATCTTTGAGATTTCCGGCCCGGTCAAGGTGATAAACGCTTTTGACGAAGTGTCCCTGATGGATATTTCCGGGGCCTGTGAGGTTGAAACTCGTCATGCCGCCCTGCTTCTCAGCCGGATTTCTGGCCCTGTAAGGGTAGATTGCGCCCATGAAGAGGTTGAGCTTTTTGACCTAAGAAATTCTATAAGCTTGGAATCCCGGCATTCTAAAATTAACGGTGTGAAAATTACCGGCTCGGCAGAAATTTCGGGTTCTTATGAACCGATGTCTTTTTCAGAAGTAACCGGCTCGCTGACCATAAAAGGCCACCATTCACCCATAACGGTAGATAACCTGAAAGGTGAATTGCGAATAGAAAACATCTACGAACCTGTGAAACTTTTCGACCTGCAAGGAAACGTAACAGTGGAAGGAAAAAGTCTGGACATTAAAGCCCGCAGAATCCGGGCTGAAAAAATCTACCTCAGGACTTCCTACGAAGACGTCCGGTTGGAAGACTTTTCCGGTGAACTCCACCTGGAACTGGCTCACGGAGATGCCTTTCTGGCTCCGGCCACGCTGAGTTATCCGATAGAAGTTAAAGGCCGGTACGCTGACCTCAATTTTCTCTGGCCCTCAGGCGAAATCTGTCCTTTTCAGGCTCAGTCTAAAGGTGGCGAGATAAAATGGGAGCTTCCCCGGCCTTACGACGAAAAAAAGACTAACGGCACTACCATCATTCGTGCCTTTATGGGCAGTAAGAGCACACCCCGCCTCAATTTATACACTACCTATGGAAAGATTAAGGTCATGGCAAAAGACTGAAAAAAGTTTAAACCTACTGTTCTGAACGTCCTAATTGACTCAGTAGAATGACAACTTCATTTATGAATGTTTAAATTTATAATTCGTTATCCAGTACCCAAGAACACCATTTATCTTGATGTTCAGGTAAGAAATCAGGTTGGTCAGGTCCTTTTTATACTTGGTTACATAGCGGACAAAATCGGTTTCTTTCTTATAGCGTAAAAGATTTTCAAATTCGTCCACCTCATCCCGCAGTTCCACCAGGTAATGGGTTATTTCGCGGTACTGACTTTTAATCTCAATTAAGTCTTTGCCGGACATCTTTTCAATCTCCAGATAGGGAGGCAGAGACTGCAGAATCAACAGGCTTTCCGTATAGGCTTCATTCACCGATTCTTTGATTTCCTGGAAAAAAGATTTATAGGCCATCGGCTCTTTAATCCTGGCTTCGGCTTTATCCAGCAAGCGCTCGTACTGGTCTTTAATAGAAACGATCATATCTTTCACACCCCAGTACTTCCGCTTAAAGTTATAGAGGTCAAGGAAATCGCGGCCAATATAAATTTTATCCTTGTAGTTAGTCAGTAATTCCTTGGGCTCGTGGGTATAAAACTTGATTTCGTACTTCCGGCCATCACTCCCGTTTTCCCTCAACCTGGCCAGGACCAAGTAGTTATTTTGCTCTATGAAATAGCTGCTCATTTCCAGGATGACGGAATAGACCGCCAGATTCTGGACGATGTATTCTTTCAGGTAATTCAGCAGGCTCTCTTTTTTGTTCAGAAAATCTATGACCTGGTCTGTGGGCACGGTGTTCAGCACCGAATAGGAAGGAGAGATAAGGTAGAGGGCTGGTCCGAGACCAAGCTCCAGATGAAGATTTCTCAGAACATTCTGATGAAGGTCATCATAGAGCATTGGCTGAATGGGAGGAAGCGTGTTTAACTCAATTTTTGCCAATTCTTCTATTTCATTCATAACTGACCTCCTTCCTCCAACCGGATGATTAGATTTAATGTTAACACCCGCGGCCTAAAAAATCAAACCAAGCTCTGGTTCTACCCGCTCCAGAGTCCACCGCGGGTTAGCGTATTTTTTGGTTTCTATCTCCCGAATGATGCCCAGCTCCTCGGGACTCAAGCGCCTTTCTTCTGCCTGGAAGCCAAAATAACTCCGGAAGCCAGCCAGGATGTACTCAGCGCCTTCCAGATAAGATACCTGACGGCCAAGTTCATCACTCAAAGAAGTAATCCTTTCCTGACGGGAGGCATCCAGCCCCTGCGAAATAGCGGCCAGAAGTTCCAGCTCCTTTACCAGAGGAATAGAGCCATGCTGGATAAAACAGTTACCGACTCTCTTCTGGGCACTGCCGATGATTTTCTTTCCGTTAATCTCTACTTCATTTCTGGCTGGATAAGCAAAACACGGCAGGTGGCTGCGGGCATAGGTGGAAGAAGTATGTTCAGCCAGCTGAGCTTTTACGCCCATAAGCTCTAAACCCCTGACTAGGGCTTCTGAAATCAGACGGTAGGAACCTTCCAGTGTGCTGGTAAAAATTTCTACCTCAGAAGAAGCTACTGAGTAAGTCACTTCCAGGTGGTGTAGAACCATCTTTCCTCCGGTCATTCTTCTGACCACCTCTACTCCCCTTTTGGCGCATTCTTCTAATTTCAGTGCCCGACTGGCGTCCTGGCCTGCTCCCAGGGAAGCAGTCGGTTGACTCCAGGTGTAAAGGCGCAAGAAAGTAGCTTTCTTTTGCTGCGCCAGCCGAAAAAGATATTCGTCAACAGCCATATTGTAAGAACCACGTCTGGCCTGTTTTTCCAGCAAAACGTACCAGAGACTCATTTTGTGCTTCAACCTGCTATGAATTTATAAAAATAAAAAAGAGCGGGCAACGGGATTCGAACCCGCAACTCCGAGCTTGGGAAGCTCGCACTCTACCGTTGAGTTATGCCCGCTCGCTCCTGTAGAGAGCACCAAACTCTTTCTGTAAATTATTTTACCGATAGTCAAAAAAGATTTTATCAAATCACCTAACCTTGTCAACTGATGATCTTTTGAAAGGTCTCGGGTAAAATTATTCATTTGCACGCGGCCCTCTGGCTTTAATTAAATTATTGACTAAAAGGCTAAATAAAATATAATCTCAAAAACAGGAGAAAAACATATGAGCCCGGAAGAAAAGAAGCTAGAAGTTGACTCTTCCCTGATCAAAAACCTCGGCCGCCTGAGCGCCAATTTAACTTTTAACGGCCAGCTAAGCGGCAGTGATGATTTAGAAATATCTGGCTCTTTTACCGGCAGCATAGAGATTCCCCTGCATGATCTGACCATTCAGCGCACCGGCCGGGTAAAAGCCGAGGTCGTCAAGGCAAAAAATCTTTTCCTTCATGGCCAGCTAGAGGGCCTGGTTAAAGCGGAAAGAGTAGTCATCAGCGAAACTGGCATCTTTTCTGGTGAAATTATAACCAGCAAAATTTCCGTTCAAAACGGAGCCCGATTTAAGGGCAGCATCAAAATAACCAAAGATTATCATCCCTGAAAATCAGTAAGCCTGACCGCTGGTTAGCATTTTTCTCTGCTATAATTATTTAGATGGATAAGTTTGTGTTAGAAGCAGAATTTGAACCGCGGGGTGACCAGGTCCAGGCCATAGACAAGCTGACCGAAGGAGTCCTGTCTGGTCACCGGCATCAGGTTTTACTGGGGGTAACTGGTTCTGGTAAGACCTTTACCATGGCCAACATTATCTCCAGGCTTAACCGGCCGGTCCTGGTTATCAGTCCTAACAAAACCCTGGCCGCCCAGCTGTACCAAGAATTCAAGCGTTTTTTCCCCCACAACGCTGTGGAATATTTCGTCAGCTATTATGATTATTACCAGCCAGAAGCTTATATTCCAGCTACCAATACTTACATCGCCAAGGAAGCTACCATTAATGAAGAAATAGACAGGCTGCGCCTGGCCGCCACCAATGCCCTTTTTTCCCGGCGGGATGTCATCATTGTGGCCTCGGTTTCCTGTATCTACGGCATCGGTGCACCAGAGACCTACTATTCCCAGAGCTTTCTGTTAGAAGTGAACCAGCCCATCACCCGGAAACAATTGCTTGATCGTCTGGTAAGCATTCAGTACATCCGCTCTGATGATGAACTCAGGCGTGGCACTTTTCGGGTGCGGGGTAATATCATCGATGTTTTCCCTTCCTACGAAGATTTTTGCTACCGCCTGGAAATAGAAGAGGGCCAGCTGAAGGAAATCTCCCTTTTTGATGCCCTGCTCGGCCAGAAGCTCCAATCACTAGACAGGGTGGTGATTTATCCGCGGACATTTTTTTCCACTCCCCGGCACATTCTGGAAGAAGCCATTGCGGGAATTGAAGAAGAACTAAAAAAACAGGTGGAATTTTTCATCTCTCAGGGCAAATACGTAGAAGCCCAGCGAATTGAAGAAAGAACACTTTATGACCTTGAACTTCTGCGCGAATTTGGTTACTGCCCGGGAATTGAGAACTATTCCCTTTACCTTAGCCGCCGTCATCCCGGCCAGCCCCCTTATACCCTGCTTGATTATTTCCCGCCAGATTTTCTGACCATTATTGATGAATCTCACATCGCCGTCCCGCAGATTGGTGGTATGTACCATGGAGACCGCTCTCGCAAGCTGACCCTGATTGAACACGGCTTCCGCCTGCCATCAGCCCTGGACAACCGCCCTCTTAACTTCAGGGAGTTTGAAGAAAGAGTTGGGCAAATCATCTATGTTTCTGCCACACCCGGTCCCTACGAACTGAAAAAAGCCGGAGGTCGGGTGGTAGAACAAATCATCAGACCAACCGGCCTCATAGACCCGGAAGTTGAAGTGCGGCCGGTTCGCGGCCAAGTAGATGACCTGATGAAGGAAATTCAAGAACGGGCCAGGCGAAACGAACGAACTCTTATTACGACCCTGACCAAGAAAATGGCTGAAGACCTCACCCGCTATTACCATGAACTTGGGCTGCGCGTCCGCTACCTGCACTCAGACATAGAAACTCTGGAGCGAGTAAAAATTCTGCGTGACTTGAGAAAGGGGAAATTTGATGCCCTGGTGGGCATTAACCTCCTGCGCGAGGGACTGGACTTGCCTGAGGTCTCACTAGTGGCTATCCTGGACGCGGACAAAGAAGGTTTCCTGCGTTCTACTTCCAGCCTTATCCAGACCTTCGGACGGGCTTCGCGAAATGTGGCCGGTAAGGTCATCATGTATGCTGACACTATCACTGAGTCCATGCGCCAGGCCATGGAAGAAACCAACCGCCGTCGTCAGTTGCAGATGAAGTATAATCAGGAACATGGTATTACTCCTCAGACCATTAGAAAAAACATTGAGGAAGTCCTGACCAGCGTTTACGAACGCGATTATGTGGATTTTACCAAGCTAGCAGAAGAAAAAGAAATCTACCTCTCACCTGAAAAACGGAAAAAGCGCCTGGAAGAACTGGAACGGCTGATGAAAGAAGCCGCCCGCAACTTAGAGTTTGAAAAAGCTGCCCAGTACCGCGATGAACTCAACCGGCTTAAAAAGCGCGAGCTGGAGCTTATGAGCTGAGAGTGAGGACTGGCTAAAAAGCGTTAAAGCCAGCACGAACAATAAAGAGGTATAATATAAAAAGAATAAATTTCAGACTTTAAGACCATGGATATTTCCCGGCTGAAAGAAAAAATTAAGAAGTTCCCGGCCAGACCGGGTATCTACTTCTTTAAAAACGCCAGTGGCCAAGTTATCTACATTGGTAAGGCCCGTTCACTGAAGGACCGGGTTAAAAGCTATTTCCTGCCCAATCCTGATTTCAAAGTCCAGAACATTCTGAGTGAAACAGCTGACGTGGATTACCTGCTGGTCAGCTCAGAAAAAGAGGCCAGCTTCATAGAAAACAATTACATCCAGTTCTACCAGCCGAAATTTAACCTGAGGCTCAAAGACGACAAGAGCTTCCCTTTTTTAAAGCTGACAGTAAACGAACCCTACCCAGGAGTCTACCTCAGGCGTCGGGTAGAAGATGACGGAGCCCGTTATTTTGGGCCTTTCAGCCCGGCTGATGACGCTCGCCGGCTTATTTCTCTCATCACGCGCTCTTTCCATCTCCGCACCTGCGAGAACACTATTTTTCGTAACAGAAAACGCCCCTGTCTGGAATACGACCTTAAGCTCTGCAGCGCTCCCTGCTGCCGGTTCATTTCCGAAGAAAATTACCATCAAGAAGTGGACAGAGCCCTGATGCTGCTGGAAGGACGCAAGACAGAACTCATTGAACAGCTCCGCCTCAAAATGGAAGTAGCGGCTGAATCCCTACAGTTTGAAGAAGCCGCTCATTGGCGTGACGTCATCAAAGCATTGGAAGGTCTCCGGGAAACTCAGCGGGTTATTTCCACCAGGAAAGAAAACCTCGATATCGTAGGCTATGCCCAGCAGGTCGACCTCACCAGCTTTTTCCTTTTCCACATGCGGGAGGGCCGCGTGCGCTCATCCTCCGGACGCCTACTGGAAAAGAGCGAGGACTCAGAACTCGGCCAGTTGCTGATTAGCACACTGATGGAATTTTACGCTACCAAAGAAGTACCTGACAGCGTTCTCCTGCCCTTCTCTCTAAAGCCCGAAGAAAAAGCCAGGTTGTGTGATTATTTAAAAAATCGTAACACCAGCTGTAAGCTGCACTTCCCCACGAGCAAGAAGAAACAATGGTTTCTGGAACTAGCCAACCAGAATGCCCGGCTGATGCTGGAGAAACTGGAAGATAAATCGCCCCTGGCTGAACTCCATCAGGTTTTAAAGCTAAAAAAATGGCCACAGCGCATAGAAGGCTTTGATATTTCTAACACAGCCGGCCAGGAAGCGGTCGGTTCCATGGTAGTTTTCATTAACGGCTATCCCGAGAAATCCGAATACCGGAAATACAAAATAAAATCAGTCTGCGGACCGGATGATTTTGCTTCCCTCAGGGAAGTTCTTTACCGGAGATTACGCCGCCTGCAGGAAGAAAAAAAGTTGTTGCCTGATTTGATTTTTGTGGATGGCGGCAAAGGACAGCTAAGCACCGCCAGAGAAGTGCTGGAAGAAATGGGTCTTCCAGACCTTGATGTGTGTTCTCTGGCAAAAAAAGAAGAAATCCTGTACTCACCTGCTCACCCGGATGGTCTTAAACTGGACCCGACTTCTCCTGCCCTGAAACTTATCCAGCAAGTCAGGGATGAAGCTCACCGTTTTGCCATAACTTTTCACCGACAGCGCCGCCAGAAAAAAACTTTTTCTTCTGAACTTGATGGCTGTCCGGGACTCGGACCCAAGCGGAAGAAAAAGCTGCTGGCCGCCTTTGGTCACCTGGAGAAAATTAAAAAAGCTTCGGTAGAAGAACTCGCTGGAGTAGTTGGGAAAAAGACCGCCCTGGCCATCAAAAAACACCTGGAAAGTTCTGGCTGCACCGAATAAAGCCTTTCCTTCAGACAGCCTGATTTGTTCAATATCTATTCTCCATAATTCATCCAATGCTTTAAAACAGGTCTAGGTAACCTACTCCAGGGAAACAATTTTTTAGGGTTACGACCTGGTCTTGTTTATTATTTCATTATTCCACTTATTTTTGACCTTAAAACAGCTTCAAAAAATCAGCGCGGCCAATCGTATCAACAGGCTGACCACCACCGCTACGCTTAAGTTTAACAAAACCGATAGAAGGGCAACCTTGCGCCCCATTTCTTTCCAGATAATGGCCAGAGTAGATAGGCAAGGAATAAAGAAATTTACAAACACCACAAAAATTAAAAGCTGCTCCTGGTTGAGGACAGAAAGCAGATTGGCATAATTGACCCCCAGAGCCTGGAACATCATCAACAGGGAAAGTTCTTTCCTCAGGAAGCCGAAAACCAGAGTTACTCCCAGGCTCTGCGGCAAACCAAGCAAACCACTGACAAAAGGAGATAGCAGATCGTTCATCAACCGGTCAAATTTCATAAAGCTCAGCAGGCTTAAAAGAACGCTTCCGCCGATGAGGATGGGCCAGGCAAAACGCACAAACTCTGCCAGGTTGAAGTAAGTTTTCTTCATGATGTTCTTAAAAGCCGGCCATTTCAGGGACGGAATTTCCAGAATAAGTCCAGGTGATGAAAACTTGAAGATTCGGCTCAAAATTGAACTCAGCACAGCAATGACCAGGAGATTAAAAAAGTAAAAACCTACCGCCCACCAGGGACCGAGGAGAAAAGCTACCAGCGCCAAGATGATGGTCGTGCGCGCCGCACACGGTATAAAGGGAATCAGAAGTACCGTAATCAGGCGGTCGCGCCTTGACTCCAGAATGCGGGTGGCCATAATGGCCGGCACGTTACAGCCAAAACCTAGGATGAACAACGGCACTGATTTGCCGTGAAGACCTATGTAATGCATAAAGGTATCAAGCAGAAAAGCAGCTCTGGCCAGGTAGCCTGAATCTTCCAGCAGGCCCATCAATAAAAGCAGTGGAATAAAATAAGGAAAGACAATAGCCACGCCTCCGCCAATTCCCTGAACCAGCCCTGAGAGAAGCTCTGCCAGCAAACTCTGGCCAAAGCGATTTTCTATGGCTAGCTTGATAGCTTCCCAGGGTTTTAGCAGCCAGGCTTCCAGTGGGCTGCCTACTTTGAAAATCAGATAAAACATACCAGCAAAAATCAGAACTAAAAAAAACAAGCCGAAAACCGGGTGCATAATCAGGTTATCAAACTTCTCCGCCGCCCTCACGCGGGCATGCCGCACCCGGCAGCACTCCTCAAAAATCTTCAAAGCCAAATGGTGACGCTCAGCAGCAATAACTTCATAGGCGGGAAATTCCCTGAGGGCTGATATTTCCTGGCGTATCTGGTCTAATTGTGTTTTAAACTCGGGATTATTTTCCAGGAAAAACTTATCCACCGCCAAAGCTTCTGCTTCAATAGCCTTGATGGCCGTAAACCTCTTGTTGGCCACTACCGGAAAATCTTCAGGCAGGAGGTCCTGCAGTTTCTTTATTCGCTTTTCCACTTCAGGTGAAAATTTTAAAGCTTGCGGTTTTATTTTTTCGTTCAGGACTTTCTCTACGCTGTTCATCAATTCTGTGGTCCCGAGACCGCGCACGGCGATGGATTTAATCACCGGCACCCCCAGTTTTTTCTCCAGTTCCTCAGCCTCTATGCTCATACCTTTTTTTTCCGCTAGGTCCATCATATTGAGCACGACAATCATCGGGTATTCAAGTTCCAGCAGCTCAACTGTCAACTCCAGGCTGCGGCAGAGAAGAGAAGCATCCACCACATTCACTATCAGATCAGGCTTTTCCTGAAAGACATGGGTCAGAACTACTTTTTCTTGCGGTTCATGAGGGGTCAGAGAATATGTTCCTGGAAGGTCCACGATGGTATAAACTTTACCTTGCCACAGTACTTCGCTATGGGCATGCGTCACCGTGGTTCCAGGGAAATTAGAAGTTTGAGCTTTAAAACCGGCAATGGCGTTGAATAGAGTGCTCTTGCCACAATTGGGCTGTCCCACAAAAACAATTACGGGTTTATTATCATTCATTGTTCCTGACCGGTTCAACAATTATCTTGTTGGCAATGCCCCGGCCGAGAGCCACCCTGGTATCAGTAGTCAGGTTTCTGACCAGAAGCGGGCCCCTAATCGGCGCTTCGCCGTCGAGCACCAGCAGGTCACCGCGGTGAAAACCGAGGGCCAGCAACCGGCGTTGCAGACCGGGCCCTCCTCTTATCTCCACAATCCTGAAAGCTTCTCCCTGAGGCATCTCAGAGAGCAAGCAGGTTGGGGCCTGGTTTGACAGTTTAGAGCCTTTCACGTTACTTTTATGAAACATCCCTAATCTTTCTCTTTCAATATATTTTAAAATTCATTATAGTCTTTTCAGGTTAGAATTTTTAGTCCTGAAAAATAATAAAATATATATTTCTTTTTAGGTAAAAAAGGCTAATTTAAATTCCTTGCTCTTCTCTTCAAATTAACCGCTTCTTTTGAGATAATAAAAAAAATAGGAGGTTTTTATGAAAAGATATTTTCATACTCGTTTTAAAGTTTTTCTCTTCTTGCTGGCCTTCATCTGGCTGTTGCTTCCGCTGTCAGCTGATGAAGGTATGTGGCCCTATAATTTGGTACCAAAAGACTATATTGCC
>JACIYK010000367.1 GCA_014359965.1 Candidatus Aminicenantota bacterium | reverse complement strand
TTTCGTTTTCATCAAACCCTCCAGAAATAATTAATTTTAATCAAAGATTTTTTCTTCCTTCAAATCTCTGGCCATGAGCTCTTCAAGAGCCTTGTGAGGAGGTTTACCGTGATAAAGAACTTCATAGACTTCGTGGCAGATAGGCATGTCAATTTTTTTCTGGCTGGCCAATTTTTTAACAGTTAAAGTATTACGGACTCCTTCAGCTACCATTTTCATTTCGGCTAATATCTGTTTCAGCGATTTGCCTCTGGTCAATTCTCTCCCGACATGATAGTTCCGGCTCATTTCACTGGTGCAGGTGAGTACCAGGTCGCCAAGACCGGCTAGACCAGAGAATGTATCCTTTTTGGCGCCCAGAGCGAGGCCCAGACGGGTTATTTCCACCAGGCCACGAGCAATTAGTGAGGCGCGAGAATTATTCCCATATCCCAGGCCGTCTGAAATACCTGAAGCAATGGCAATAACATTTTTAACTGCACCGCATATTTCCACACCAACCACATCGGTTGAAGTATAGATGCGCAGCTGAAGGCTGGAAATAGTATGCTGAATTTCTCTGGCCATATTCTGGTCGCGGGAAGCCAAGACCAGGGCCGTAGGATGACCGGCCGCTACTTCGCGAGCAAAGCTGGGACCGGAGAGGACAGCTATTTTAACCTTTTTTTCCGGAGGGAAAATTTCTTCCATCACCTCTGACATTCTTTTTAAAGTCTTCTGCTCCAGGCCCTTGGTCAAGCTGATCACCACTTGCCCTTTTTCCAGATACTCAGCCATCCTGCTGTATATCTGGCGACAAAACTGGGAAGGGACAGCTACAAAAATAAGGTCTGATTTTTCCAGAGCTTCAGACAGATTTCGGTAAAAGCTTACCGTGGCCGGGAAAACATATCCAGGAAGAAAAAGATGGTTTATCCTTGTCTGCAGCAGACCAAGATAAACTTCCTCTTCTCGAATCCAGAGTTTGGTGGGAAAACCAAGCTTACCCAGGTAATAGGCAAAAGCTGAACCCCAGC
>JACIYK010000366.1 GCA_014359965.1 Candidatus Aminicenantota bacterium | reverse complement strand
CAAGGTCAGGCTGTTAGGCAGAGTGAAAAAGGTTGATTTTATCTCATAAAGCTTTTCCTGGCCGTTGTCCATTTTTTCTTTCCCTTTGTTCAATTAATTAAGTTTAACAGAAGATCAGCGATTCTCAAAGCCTCATTTCCCGCTACCGGAGCTTCAGGCAAGAACTTTTTGCCTGGAGAGAGTTCCATTAATTGGTAGGCCACCATTTGTACAGCTGGGTAATAATAAAGGTTGTCGGCTGGAATATCTGAAATCATAATTTTATTTTCCGGAATCTGAGGAATTAATTTCTTGTTCCTGGATTTCAGGTGGTTAATCAAGCGGTAGAAAGTTTCAGCCAGCTCGGCTCTGGTTATAACCCGATTTGGTTCGAAAGTATGATTTTCATAGATGTCCATGATAGCGTTCCCGGTTACTCTGATAATGAACTTGCTAGCCCAGCTGGCGCCGATGTCCACAATAATAGGAGTGTTTTTTGGCTCGGGCAGGTACTGATAAAACTTAACACCTATGATAGCTGCCAGGTCCTGTCTGGTGATAGCTGAAGATTGAGGTATCTGATGGTAAAGACTTGGAATTTCCACGATGCCAAGTTTATTTTTAAGGAATGTAATTTTTTCTGAAACTTCTTTATCCTGAGGGTTTAGTTCCCGAAGTTTTTCGTAGACATCCAGGCTTTTGCTCAGGTCGTCATTTTCCTGCAGAGTTTCAGCGTATTCTCTGAGCAAAACTCTGTCGTTAGGTGCCAATTTAAGAGCTGTCTGATAATGATTGAGAGCCTGAGTCAATTTCTTTTCACTGCGGTAGATTCTGGCCAGAAGAGAATGAGCTTCGACTGAATCAGGGGCGTAAAAAAGCGCCTTAAGCAGGTTCTGTCGGGCTTCTTCCTTGTTGTTTTTCCCCAGGGCTTCGCGGGCCTGGCTGAGAAATTGCTTGGTGAATTTATTTTTCAGAGAGTCAAGTTTGCTACGGCTCCAGGCATGTTCTGGTTGCTTTTTAAGAATTTCCCGTAGCTGAGTGAATTATT
>JACIYK010000365.1 GCA_014359965.1 Candidatus Aminicenantota bacterium | reverse complement strand
TGCCACTTGAACCGGAGTAAAGTTAGTCTTAAATCCACCCAGATATTTTCCATATTTATCAAATATTTTTATCATGTTATTAAAAGAATCACTCACATAAATCTGGTCTTCATAAAAGTCTAAACCAATTGGTGTATCAAATTCCTCTGGTCCACTGCCTTTCCTGCCTATAGAGCGTTTCAGCTGTCCGTCTGAACCATAAATACGTATTTGATTTTCTCCAGATTCAACGATGTAAAGTTCTTCCTGGGCAAAAAGCAAGTTGGTAGGTCTGTAGAAAAAAAGGTTGTCTGATGAGTTACCCCAGTTAATTTCTTTTACTCTGAGTATAGTTGGTTCATCTGCCTTTAGATTGATGATGCTGGCCAGCAAAATTAAAATTATTATCCTGGCGGCTACTGTTATGTTGCTCATAAATAGCTCCTTTCGTCCAAGAGTTTAAAACGTAGGAGTTCCGACCCAAATAAAGGTCGGAACTCCCTTCGATTCTAAATTAGAACATTAAGCATCTGGCCAGAGCCACATCGCAGACGGTTAGAGCCAGAGTAGTTCTGACTACACCCAGGTCCGATTCAAGAGCTCTGGTTCGGCATCTTTCCCAATCATCCCAGCAGATATCAGCTTTGGTCGCGGCCTTCGATGAAGTGGGAATAAGCAGGAAAATTGAAAGAATAAAAAGTACCGAAAGTGTTAAGGCTAATGCCTTTTTCATGTTAACCTCCTTTCGCTCTGAAGATGAGCAAATAACGTGCCGAAAAAGCGAGCTACAGCCGGAACTCTGGAAAAGAAGTTTTAACATCAACAATAATGACGGAAATAAATATATAAAAATCTCATCTTCTCAGAAATAAGATAATAAGGCTGTTGACTCCTGAAAAAAATTGCTCTTAAACAATCATACTTCTAGGTGCTGGTTAGAACTCTGGCTAATATAACTGTCAAAAGGTGTTTACAATAGAAGAGCTGGCCGACAATTAAAGTTTACTTTTGCTAAAGGCTCCTGCTCAATTAAAACGCAGCTAAGAGCA
>JACIYK010000364.1 GCA_014359965.1 Candidatus Aminicenantota bacterium | reverse complement strand
ACTAATCTGTTTTTCCAGCGGTTCTTCTTTGACCGGAGAGAAAAAAACGGAAGCCGCTGGCAAACTCCTGGCCAGGATTTTTCCGTTTCGGTCATAGATGTTGCCCCGCGTGGGCAACACCTTAATCAAGTCCTGGCTTTGTTCTATGACCTCGGCTTTTAATTTTTTATGTTCTATAACCTGGAGGTCTATCAACCGGACCATGATGAGGCACATCCAGAGCAGGATAAAAACGAGGACGAATTTTATCTTTTTCCTGGGAGAGCCAGGCAGAAAGCTTTTTTGCTGTACTATCATCCTCATTTTTCTATCAGGTTCTCAAAAATTACCTGTTCTGGTTTAGGGTCGGTTAGGTTCAGTTCTTCCCTGGCCAACCGGTCTATTCTTTCTGGAGAAAGCAAAGCTGCTTTACGAGTCTCCAGCTTTTTAATCTCTTCTTTAAGCTGTTCAACCTTGAGTTCCAGCTCGTGAATTCTGTAACCAAGCCTGACTGATTCACTCTGATACCAGATGTAAAAGGTCAAGTCAGCCAGCAACATAATGACCACTCCGCCGCCGATTAACAGTTGCTTCCAGGTTAATTTTTTCCTGACCATGTTATACCCTCTCGGCTGCTCGCAATTTGGCGGAGTGACAGCGCGGATTTGCTGCTATTTCTTCCGGACCCGGTGTAACTGGCTTTTTCGTCAGAATCCTGACTACTGGTTTTTCCAGTTCTCTATCAGCCAGCTTCTGAAAAGCTCTTTTTACCAGCCGGTCTTCCAGGGAATGAAAGGAAATAGCTACTATCCTGGTGCCAGGCAAACAACGGCGGGCCAGGTTTTCTAGAAATTCATCCAGCCCTTTTAATTCCTGGTTGACTTCAATTCTCAGGGCCTGAAAAACTTTAGCTGCTGGGTGAACTTTGTTTTTCTGAGGAACCCAGCGGTAAAATTCTTCCACCAGTTTTTTCAGGTCAGTAGTAGTCTGCAGCAGTCCCAGCTTCCTCTGGTTTAGAATTTTTCTAGCCAGTGGCCGGGTATGCTTTGGCTCACCGTATTTTTCCAGAATTTCAGCCAGGCG
>JACIYK010000363.1 GCA_014359965.1 Candidatus Aminicenantota bacterium | reverse complement strand
TCCAGTTGCTGGTCAGTGCGGAAAACGACCAGAAAAAGCAGGTCGTCATCAAGAATCGGGCCCTACCCTATCTTTTCCGGGTAAAATCTGATTTTCTGGCCGAGATTCCGACTAAAATAGAGGACTGGAAACCACAGGCCTCAGAAAGCAATAAATAGGTAAGATTAAGAGCCATCAGTCCTGGCAGAAGGACCTCAGGTCAGGCAGGAGGGCAGTCTGTGGCTGTCTTGCAAAAAGAACCGGCCGCTTTAAGGTTTCCCCTTATTACTTCGGGATTAGCCTGCTTCTGGACTGATAACAGCCAGTTGAAATAAAAATTTAAATTTGATATTTATATAGCCAATGGAAGAGTTAAAGGGCGGGACCGGTTCCCATCAGCTTCAGGTTTTTCCCACTGCCAGATTTTTTGAAGCCATAAGAGACCTGTCTCTGGCCAAGGGCAGCAATGACCTGCTGGAACGACTGCTCAAGAAAATCGAAGATTTCTTCGCCCCGGAGCTGGTGGCCTTTCTTCTGAGGGACCAGGCCTCGCACGATCTGAGATACGCCAGGATTTTGGGCGAAAAAGCCGATAAGCTACAGGATAAAATAATCAAACGGGGTGAAGGTATCTGCGGGCTGGCAGCTGAAACCAACCAGAACATCATCATTTCCGATTGTGCCCGCGACCCTCGCTTTAATCCGAAAGTGGACCATCTGCCGGGGCTGGAAGTATACAGCCTGATGGCCGTGCCCCTGCGACAGGAGAAAAAGGTTTTTGGCCTGGTCGCTTTATTCAACAAGAAAAACGGGCGGCAGTTCAACCTGGACGAATTCAAGTTGCTTCTCAGCCTGATGACCTTAAGCGAAATGCTGCTGGAGAGAATGGTCCTGCTCAAGCACATCAGTGAACTGGAAGAATTCGACCCTCTGACCGAAACCTATAACACCAGGGCCTTTGTCAACTATTTCCAGCGGGAAGTGGCCCGCTGCGAGCGTTACGGCATAGACCTGTCCTTACTCAGGGTGGATGTGGATTACTACGAAAAAATCATCCAGACCTTCGGCCAGGAAGCTGGAGAA
>JACIYK010000362.1 GCA_014359965.1 Candidatus Aminicenantota bacterium | reverse complement strand
CTTGGCATTAGGAAAATTTTTAGAGATTTAAAATTTAAAAGTGAGACCTATTTTCTTGCTCAAAGTAGGTAGAGTAAGTAAAATGAATTGAGCCGGTAAGAATGAAGAACAAGACGGTTAACCTGAGCATAAAAAGAATAAAAAAAAGAGTGGTAAATTTTTTAAAAGAAAAGGCTGACCGGGAAAAAGCCAGGTCCGTCCAGCGTTTTTTTCCTGAACCGATATCCTGTTTTGGTGTGAGACTTCCAGAAGTAAGAAAATTTTGTCGTTATCTCTGCAGAGAAACCGGCCCTTCGCTTTCTGAAGGGATAATAATTTCCCTAACGGAATATCTGCTCGCAGAAAAAGAATTAGAGAGCCGCATGGCCGGTTTGTTTTTGCTTTCAGAACGAGCGAATGAGCTTAAACCTGAAGTCCTGAATGTTTTTGAAAGATGGCTCAGTCAAGGGTACCTGGATAACTGGGCCTTGCTAGATACTTTTTCTCTGGAAATAATCTCGCCGGTTCTGTTAAATTATCCAGAAATTCTGGAAACGATTAAAGCTTGGACAACATCAGAAAGTATCTATTTCAAACGAGCTGGCCTGGTGGCCTTAATCAAACAAGTCAGGAAAAACGGTCAAGCCAGGTTGCTTCTGGAAATAGTGCGACAGGCTATGAACCGGCCTCCTGTGACCGAAGAACTGGTAGCCAAAGCAGCTGGCTGGTTGCTCAGGGAAATAGGAAAAAAAGCGCCTGCTGAACTGGAGAGATTTTTAGTAAAATATGGCGGCTCTTTCCCAAGAGTCACCATAAGATATGCCGTTGAAAAATTTGCCCCAGAAAAGAGAAAATATTTATTATCCATTACAAAAAATTAGAAAGGAGGCATTATGTTTTTAAGATCCAGGAAGAAATTATTATCAGTTGTTTTGCTTTTCTTTTTGCTTTGTTTGGTCTGGCCAGGTTTGACTCTGGCTGAAAAACCTGAGGCAACAGAAAAAGAAAAGCCCTTTTCAGACAAGATTCCTCTAACCGCCAAAAACCTGGAATTGTTTACCTGGAGGCACATCGGCCCCTGGCCCTTTTCCG
>JACIYK010000361.1 GCA_014359965.1 Candidatus Aminicenantota bacterium | reverse complement strand
TTGTATAGCTCCTGCGACTGTTTGTGGGGAACTTTAATGGCTACTTTAATATCAAGCCAGGTATCCCGGGCTAAATAGACAGAGCCAAAACCGCCGCTTCCTAGCGATCTTAAGATTTCATATTTTCCTACTTTTTGACCTTGTAAAAACATCTTACCAGTTCCAAAAATGAGATATCATAGCCAGAGCAGATATTATAGCTGTTTCTGTCTTTAGAATCCTCTGCCCGAGTGAAACTCCTTGAAAATTTTTTTCTCTGAGTTTCAACTTTTCCTCTTGTGCCAGGCCGCCCTCTGGCCCGACAATTAAAATAACCCTGTCAGGCTGTTCGGTCAAAAGAATTTTCTTTAGATAAACCTGACTGTCTTCATCAAGGTATAATCTCAGCCCCTGGAGTTCTGAGGACAGAAATTGCTCAAGTGTTTCCGGGCACCTGATGACCGGAAGCACTGCCCCTTTAGATTGTTTAAGTGCTGCCTGAGCAATTTTTTGCCATCGGCCCAAGCGTGCTTCCAGACGTTCAGCTGAGATATTTAAAGCCCGCTTGGTAATTAAAGGCTGAATCTCAGACACGCCCAGCTCCGTGACTTTCTGGATGATAAAATCAGCTGTCTGGGGTTTGGTTAGACCAAATCCTAACTGCAAGCTGGCTTTAAGTTTTTCTTCTTCTATTGCCAGGGTCTGAAGCCAGGTTTTTTCTTCTTCTACCTTAACTACCTCAGCCAGAAGCCGTCTTTTTCGTCCGTCTGTTAACCAGATTTTTTCTCCGGCTTTTATCCTGGCCACGCGCGAAAGGTGATGGTGCTCTTCACCTTCCAGCCAAAAGCGATTTTTCTCTGGCCAGCGCTTGAGAAAAAACTGGTTACTGGTCAAAGTCCCTGTTTCCTTTGAACTTCAGATAATTATTAAAGACGCTTTTATCCAGGTCTTCCAGTGCTTCCCCGCGCAACTCCGCCAATCTTGTCAGCAGTGCTTTTTGCTCCTTATCCAGATGGTCTGGTGTTTTTACTTTTATTCTGACATAAAGATCTCCAACACGATGTCCACCAATTTCCTTCAGTCCGGCATTTTTTATTTTGAAAACTTCA
>JACIYK010000360.1 GCA_014359965.1 Candidatus Aminicenantota bacterium | reverse complement strand
TAGAATGGCGAGAAATCATTTCTATAAACGACAATATCATGACTGGCCTGGGGGGATACGTTCTGGGTGAATCCTGGTTTCAACTGGGTCGTTATTTGCTTAATACCTTTAACCCAGCTGGGCGTTTTCTTTCCTGGTTAAACCCTTTCCTCAAGATAAACGGTTATTTTGACCGCCGCCATCCGTTGCCACCTTATTCCCACAATTTCAACCCGGCTGCCCAGGATGTTTACCTGTTTGTTGGCTACCGTAACTCGCCCACTTCCTCCATCAGTCAAAACACCGACAATCTGGCTCTTAGCCTCCATTCCCGATTGATAACAGAGCCACTCTATGGCCTGCCTGGAAAAGTAGAGGAAAATTTCTACGCGCCTTTTTACAGCCAGCTTGATTTTGACTTCATGTTTCACGGTGAAACCAGAGAAGAAATAGCAGCATCAGCTAAGATTTTACCCATCGGCCGGTTTATCCAGAAAATTTCTGAAGAGGGCCGCGGCTTCAGTTTATACTATGGACTGGGCTCAACTTTTTACCTTTATGTGAAGCGCCCCATTACTGAATATGACGCCGGACATCTCCCCGTCAACAAACCAGAAGAATTTCATTTTGAGGAACCAAGAAACTTTCGTGACAAACTGGCGGCCGTAAACTTTCTTGGACCATTAGCTGACATTATGCTTTATCGTGGGGCCTGGAAATTTCATCTGCGAGTCGAAGCCTATCCCAGTTTCGGGATGATAAATGCCTGGGCTTTTAATAAATATTCCGTGGACCATGACGTTCAGGGGATGAAATCTACTCTTACCTATTATGGTTACTATTATGGCTTTGGCCCCTCTTTCGAAGCACTGGGCGAAATAAAATTCAAATCGCTCCGCCTTCAGGCTTCCACTCTTTACCATTATTACCGCTCAGCTCAAGGCAGAGATAGATTTCAGAACTGGTTAATTGATGATAGCGTAGTTTATGATTCGCGCTGGCACCACAGTTTAACTTTTGAGTACAAAATCCCGAAGACAGGCTTTTCTTTTCTCGCTTCCAGTCAGTGGATAAAAAGATGGGGAAAAGTGCATGAAGTTGAAGACCGGGGTCT
>JACIYK010000036.1 GCA_014359965.1 Candidatus Aminicenantota bacterium | reverse complement strand
CTGGGTGGAATTATTTTTTAAACAGAAAAAGATTAAGCTGGAGAATAAACTTGATGATTTTGTAGCCACGGCCGGTGATTATCTTGCCCGCGGGTTTAATTACTTCGTTTTTGACTCTGTGGTAGTTGGCAGCGCGACCAGGCTGGTTGAGCCGCTGGCCTATAGGTTTAAGTCTAAGGAGCTCTATTACCCGCTTAAGACCTCTAATTTATTCGGTGGGGAGGGTCAGGTGGATTTAATCCTCATCCTCCCTGGAAGTTTTTGGGTTGAGGAAATCCGACAGCCTGCTTATTTTGAATTGTTCAGCCGCGACTGGACGGTAAGCTCATCCTCAAAAATGTACCCTGAAGAAGTAGAAGCCCTGCTTCCGGAGGCTGGAGGATTTTTCAAACCCGGGCAGAAAATCTATCTTCAGGTTTTGAGTTATTTTGGAAGCTATAATTTTAAGGATGATTTGAAGTGGGATATTTCGAAGCTGCCTCGCTATGCTTATAAGCTTAGTGCAGAGTTTCCTTATGGCAGAAGCGGAAACCAGAAAAGCAACGAGGATGAAATCAAAGATTATCTTCAGGCTAAGTGTGAGGAAGACCCTCAATTTTTGGAAAAAGGTCAGATACTTCTTGATGATTACATAATGGGGTATATTGTTAGCTCTGGCTGTAGCTGTAAGGATTTTGTCCATTCAGAGGAATTCAAGGTATATGCAGCGGTTTTTAATCTCCCGCAACTAAGTTCGGTCAAGCTGGAGGGACTTCCGGAAGGCTTTGTGTTGCTTGAAGACCAGACTATTAACCGAACGATAGAGAAGCTAAAAGGGGTGGATAAAGATCTGCTTGAGGATTATAACAGTAAAAACAAAAAGAGATACCGGCTGAGTGAATTTTTGCCGGAAGGTTTTGAAAACCTTTTAAGCATAAGGAAAAGTGGAAAAGGTGAGGAAAGCCGGAAACCTGAGGAAAGAGGCGAAACGCGTTTACTTTCAAGAGGGCGGACCTATGTTTCTCGCGTGGGGTTCAACAGGTCAAGGTCTGCAGCCATGGTTTTTGTCTCACACGTAGCTGACCCGGAGATGGGAGTAGGTTATCTGGTGTATCTGGAAAAGGTTAATGGCACGTGGGTCCCAAAAGGTATCTTATCCCACGAAATCTACTAAAACGGGGGAAACGGGGGACACAATACTCATTCCCCAATTTTCTCAGACCGGCCATGAAGAAAATGGGGATATCCATATTTTCCCCATTTTTTATCTGCGTTGCTTTTAAATGTCTTGCAGCCGAAAGAAACGCAGTGTTAAGCAAAATAAACCTAAAAAAATAGCAAAAATCTACAGTGTCCCCATTTTTTTTCATTTTTATAAGTCAAAATTGTAAGAGAATTTGAGCAGAAAGACGTTGTCCGGTTTGGTGCCAAACAGGGAGTTCAGGTCGTTTTCAAAATCCAGCAGGCCGCTATATCCGTAATCGGTCCGGCCCTGGGACCAGACCAGGAATAGCGTGCACCCTGGCTTATATTCCCAGCGCAAGACCAGGTTGGAGCGGAACTGTCTGAAATTAAAATCAGGACTGCCGAAGGAGTAATCAACCACCCCGTCGCCGTTTTCATCCATCTGATAAACAGCTGCTACCTCATCGTAGGAAATCTCATCATCACCATATAAACGGTAGCGGTCTGACCATTTTTTAGCTCGTGGCTCGGTAATCATTTTGAAGCGGCTGTATTTACCCGCGGAAACAAAGGGCATACCGTAAAACTGAAGGCTCAGGTCTGGAGTTAGGCTGTAGTTTAGCCTGATGACCAGCGACAGAGTTTTCTGCTCAATTTTCCCCACCAGGTATCTTTTTTCTGCTCGGTAATCTACTGTGTTCACGTATTGAAGCTCGTTCCTGAAGTAAGAATAAGTTGGCTTGAGCGAGAGGCTGAAGGCTGGGGCAGGCACGTAGGTAATCTGGGGGCCGAGGTTCAGGCTAAGGCTATCGCCGTTATCAGCTTTTCGCCACAGACTCTGCATAGCTAACCGCAGCTTCTTTCTTCCATCAGTCTGTAGGTAGCCCCAAAAATTCATGGCCGGTGCTACTCTCAGCAGCGGCCCGCCACGCAAGGCGCTCTGCGAAAGACCCGGAAACTGTCGGTTGATCCCAAAGCTCAGGCTCCAGTAATTCTTGAACTGGGCCCAGGCATTGACGTTACCTCCAGCAAAAATTCTTTCACCGCCGAAATTCCAGCCCGACCATTCATTGAGGTTGATGTTCAGGTTGCGGAAGATACTAAAAGGCTTGTAGAAACGGTATCCAACCCAGAGGTACTGCATGGCCACGTCAGTCTGGCGCAGGTAACCGATGTCGTTCAGCTCCAGACCTGGTGAGCGCCAGGTCAGGCCGGTGGAAAATACCAGGTGCGAACCGCCAGTCCGTCCAAAGTCTACTGACCCACCGTGTCCATAAAGTGAGCGTCGGTTCGGGTCGTAGGTCAGGTGGTCAGCATCCGGTCTCTGGAAATAATGAGCTGAACTCAGCTGTGTCCGTTGCAGTGCGCTCTCACTTCCCAAGACGCCGCTGCCCACGATTTTTAAAGAAAAATAATACTGCCTTTGTTTCCAGCTGTGGTAGAGATCTAAACCGGCGGTGTAGGCTGAGCGGTGAAGAAATTCATCGACTGCTCTTTCCATATTGCGGTTTACGGCTGTGAACATGGTGCCGACGACCGTAGCACCTTGGCGGTAATCTTTGGAAAGTCTAAAAGCCAGGTAGTTGGTTAGCGGTTCTACGGTCTGGCTTCCGTAAGTGCTGGTTTCCGGGTTGAAAGTTGAAGCAGATTCCCGGGAGGTGAGGGCTTCCAGGGCGCCAATGGACCAACCACCCCGGGTTTTACCAGATAATTTGAAAGCACCGAGGATGGTGGTTGATTGTGGCATGGAGTAGAACCCACTGGTTTCCGGATAAAGCTGTGGAGAGCGACCGATGCGGCGGCTGTAGAAAAGGTTATCATATGAGAAATCTCCGTCTCCGCCGGTAAGCTGGTAATCAGTTATGTTCTGGCTTTCCACAAAGAACGGTCTTTTTTCCTCAAAGTAAGTTTCATAGGCAGTCAGGTTAATTTCTGAGGGGTCGGCTTCCACTTGGCCGAAGTCCGGGTTTAGGGTGAAGTTAAGGGTCAGGTCATGGGTCAGACCAATTTTTCCATCAAGTCCGCCGTACAGATTTTTTTGCCGGCCGGTGAGGAAAGGGTTGCCGGGTTCAGCTGGGTAGGAGCGAAGGCGTCCGACTGTATAGGGCATTATTTCAATCTGGTGGGGTGGCTTAAGGCCAGTCATCCCACGCAGTTCGCCGAACTGGCTCGTCCAGCCCGGGGCATTTTTGGGAATGGGCTGCCAGAGGGAAATTTCACCATTACGGAATAGTTCGCGGCATACTTCCAGACCCCACACCTGTTCACCTGTGGTGCTGAAGCGAAGCTGAGAGAATGGAATTTTCATTTCTGCAGTCCAGCCCCTGTCATCAACTGCGGTTTTAACCTCCCAGATGGGATCCCAGGAAAGGTCCACCGAGTTTTCGTCGAAGCTGTCGTTGGGCAGTACCTGGTCGCCTTTCACGCCAGCGGCATTTACCGCAAAGCAGTAGCTGGTTCTGAGGTCGTGCAAGCTGTCTATAAAAACCATCACGTAATCGCCAGAGGTGCTGTCGCGGCGGCTGAGACGGCGTTCTATGGCTTCAGGTTTGGAGTCGTAGCAACGTATGGCAATGAAGAGGTTTTTTTCATCGTAAAGAATTTTAAAAGCAGTTTGTTCGGTGGGCGGCTGTCCTTCATATGGATGAAATTGCACAAAATCAGTGTGCCAGTCGCCGTGCTGCCAGGCGGGGTCATCAAGGCGACCGTCAATGGTTGGAGCGTGGGGGTTAATGCGCAGGGCCAGGGCCACTTTTTTCTGAGGTGCGGAGGAAGAAGGTGGCGAGGACTGGTGGGAGCGGGGGGAGGATTGCGGGGTAGATTGTGTGATATTGAAAGTGGTGGAAGTAGCGGAAGTTGTAGAAGGGGTGGCCAAGGGTCTGGATTCTACTGAGGCCTGGTCGGCAAAGGCTTTAAGAGAAGCAGACATAATTAGTACGATAAAGAAAAAGATAGTGATTAAAGCCAAGTAAGTTAAATGCTTCAGCCAAGGCGAGGCTTGGGCTTTGTCGGGCAATTTGGCTGAAGTTTCGGCTGAAAAAGTGCGAGGATTAATGGCAAACTGGAAGATTTGGAAGATAAAGTGCGAGATGGCTGGCTTGTTCGAAGGGAGGGGAATGCTGTTTGTTCTTTTGGGGCCAGTGGTTGTTTTTTCGGGGTTCCCTTTCATTTATGATTCTCCTCTTATGATTTTCCTGCCAGGACTTTTCAACAGAACTGGTTTGAAAATTGCACCTTAAAATTCTTTACCTCGGCGCAGCTTCATCAATAAATACAGAAAAGCAGGTGAAAAGGTTGCCTCGTGATTTATTTTTCTGGATTGAGTGAGTCAGGTGACGCTGAAGGTATTAGGGGAGAAGGCAGTAGTGGAGAAGGCATGGAAGAAAAAGGTGTGCGCCGAAGAAAAACGGGGGACACAATACTTAATCACCATTTTTTTACAAATGGGTGCTATTTTAAATTAGCCAGAAATTAGCCAGGTCGCAAAGGTTCTCTAATTTACTAATCGAAAAAATATGAAATATAGTTTGTGTCCCCATTTTTTATTCTTGACTGGTGGCGCGGTTTTTTTGTATAAAAACATAAAATTGCAATGGGACTGAGCGAGAAGAAGTCCGGCTTAATTCGTTTTATTATTGATAAAGCTATCCACATAGATTTCAAAAATGGAAGAATTTGCGCAGCGTTTTATTCAAGAAGTGCTTCAAAAACCAGACCCAAAGCAAGGCTTTAACTTTATGGAGTCATGGAGGCAACTAGTTATTGAGTGAACTTATTAAAAGGATTGGCCTTAACTATGAGCGTGATAGGGGCAGAGTGTGGCATTTTTTATGATTTAGACATAACTGAATTTTAAGAGTATTGTTAATGATTCGCCATGTCTCATTTGTCTCATTAGTTGAGGGCAATTGATTGATTTCTTTATTATGGGATTTGGATATAAAAAAATAGAAGTTGATTGGTCAGAAAACTTGAAAAAGAAGCGCAAGCAAAATAAGAAGCTCTTTGCTTCAACCTATTCCTCGTGGTTTCTCTTACCTGCTCTGCTTATCTTTCTCACCGCATTCACTCAGTCTGCCCGTTCATCCTCGCTTACCTCGCCTTCCTCCAACCGCTACCGCTCCCGCTGCCGCGTCCACCGACCACATTCTCAGCCGCGCCGCCCGCCTCACTCTTCCATTCCCTTATTTTCAAGATTTATTCTCGCCTTTCTCCCTTTTAGCTTTTTCTTTTCCTCTATCTTTTTCTACATCTTTTTCTTCCTGTTCTGCCTGCCGTCTCAAGCCGTTCAGCTTCATCCACATCTTTTTTTCCGCAACATCTCCATAGAAAAAGGCCTTTCTCAGAATTCCATCCTTTCTGTTGCCCGTGACCGGTTCGGGTTTCTCTGGTTTGGCACCGAATCTGGCCTTAACAAATTTGATGGCTACGGCTTTACCGTTTATGTTCCTTCCGAAACAAATCCAGACTCCCTCTCCAACTCCTGGATAAATGCCCTGCTTGTGGACCGGCACGGCAATATCTGGGTGGGGACCGAAAACGGTTTAAACCGCTACGTTTACTCTGGCGACCGGTTTGAACGCTACCTGCATGACCCGGCCGACCCGTCTTCAATTTCTTCCTCTCGAGTATTCTGCCTTTTTGAGGACCGCCAAGGCCGGCTCTGGGTTGGTACCGACCGTGGGTTAAACCTTTTTGACCGCAACACCCGCAAATTCCTTGTTTATCACCATGACCCTACCCGTCCAGAACGCTCTCTTAGCAACGATAACATCAGAGCCATTGCCCAGGATAGTGCAGGTCTTATCTGGGTTGGCACAGTAGGCGGCGGTCTGAACATTCTGGACCCTGAAACCGGCCGCATCACCCATCTTAGAGCCAGCGGCCTTCCTGCAGGTAAAAATGTTTCAGCTTCTTTTTCAGTTTCAGCATCAGGCCCGGCCCCAACTTCCACTTCTCGTTCTGCTTCAACCTTGACTCAAGACACGGGCCGAAACCAAAGTGTGAAAGCCCGAGTGACCACCAGCCTTCCCGATGATTACATATACTCAATAATCATAGTCCCCCAGATGACCTCTGCCTCGACACCCGGCCATAACTCTAGCCAGAACCATGAACAAATCCCTGGCGCCGACCTCGTCTGGCTTGGCACAGCTTCTTCAGGCCTTGTGCGCTATGAGCCTGGCACGGGCCAGTTTCTGATTTACACCCATAACCCTTCCGACCCCACTTCTATTAGCGATAATACAGTCAACTGTATGCTAAGGGACGAAGACGGCACCCTCTGGATAGGAACCGATGCCGGAGGTCTGAATCATTTTGACCCCGAGAGCGAGATTTTTGTTTCCTTCAAAAATCAGCCTGGCGACCCTGCCTCGCTGGCAGACAATCGCGTTCTCTCGCTGGCTCTCAGTCCTGAGCGAATCCTCTGGGTCGGAACTTACCGTGGAATAAGTCAGCTCAACCTTAATCGCCAGTATTTCAAGCGGTTTTTATCTAATCCATTCGAACAGATTACCAGCCTCTCTTCCCCGGTTGTCCGCGCTTTTTGCGATCACAGCTCTGGAGTGCTTTATGTAGGAACAGACGGAGGCGGAATCACTGGTTTTAAACGCCAGAGCCGTCAGGTGTTTCAACTTCGGTCTAAGCCTTCTTCACCTTATTCAGTTAACCACCTGAGCAGCGATCGGGTCTATTGCCTTTTAGAAGACCGAGATGGTTCCATCTGGATTGGTACTTACGGTGGCGGCTTGGATAACTACAACCCGGCCACCGGAAAATTCACCCACTACCGCCACCAGCCTAGCCTCCCAGGTTCTCTCCCTGACGACAACATCCGCAGCCTTTACCTTGACTCGGCAGGCACATTATGGGTTGGAACTGATTCCAGAGGTCTGGTTTATTTTGACCGCGCCACCAGACGCTTCGTCCGTCCCAGGGTTTCAGAAATTAATTATGTTTCGTCCATTTCTCCTGCTAACCCACCCGCTAATCCACGTGCTAATTCTCCCACCCCCTCTTCTTCTGCCTCCGATGCTTCCACCAACCCTTTGATTGTGGGCCGCATCTTTTCCATCAAAGCTGATTCCCGCGGCTATCTCTGGTTAGCGGCTTACGACACAGGTCTTCTGCGCTATGACCCTGCTTCGGGTGAACTTCTCCTCTTCACTCACGACCCGCTCAACTTGCACTCTCTTCCTACTAACTCCATCATTACCGTGTTTGTTGACAGCCACGATAACGTCTGGGTGGGTACCAACGGCGGCGGCCTGTGTATGCTTCGGTTGGGCCAGGGTACGGAAGCCCCAACCTTTACCCGATACCATCAATCCCACGGACTGCCGTCATCGGTCATCTACGCCATCCTTGAAGACGACGACGGCTACCTCTGGCTTAGCTCCAACCGCGGTCTTTCTCGCTTTGATCCCAGAACAGGCCAGTTCCGAAATTTTGACACCAGCGATGGCCTGCAAAGCTACGAGTTTAACGGGAACGCTGCCAGCAAAGGGCGTGACGGCCTGCTCTATTTTGGTGGGATAAATGGTTTTAATTCTTTTAACCCGCGCGAAATTTCCTTAAGCAAATTTGTTCCTCCTGTTTACCTGACAAACATTCTGGTAAATAATGTTAAGGTCAGTCCCGGCCAGCCAGTTGACGGCCGGTCAATCCTGGAAAGAGCTGTCCCTGACGCCCGTGAGCTCGAGTTCACCTGGAAGCACCGGGTAATTTCTTTTGAGTTTGTTGCTCTGGACTACACCTGCCCTGGAAAAAACCAGTATGCCTACAAGCTGGAAGGCTTTGACGCTGACTGGAACTACGTGGGCTCGCGGCGGTTTGCTTCTTACAGCAACCTGCCTCCAGGCCAGTACACCCTGCGGATTAAAGCCACAAACTCCGATGGACTGTGGAATGAAGCTGGCACCGCTATAAGGATCAGGACCATTCCGCCATTCTGGCGAACCACCTGGGCCTACCTGATTTATGTTCTGCTGGGCGCAGGCTTTGTTTACGGAATAATCCGCTTCCGGCTGAGGCAGGCCAGGCAACGCGAACGTGCTCTGAAAAAACTGGTAAATGAGCGCACGGAAGATCTGCGCCTGGCCAACCTCAAGCTTCAGGAACTGGCCACTACTGATGAGCTTACTGGCGTGGCCAATTTCCGCCGTTTTCGCAATTTTCTGGAATACGAATGGCGGCGGGCAGCCCGCAACAAAAAGCCCGTCTCTCTGCTACTGGCTGACCTTGATGATTTTAAGCAGTTCAACGACACGCTGGGGCACCAGGCTGGTGATAAATGCCTGCGCCGCGTGGCTCAGGTAATGGTCGAAACCTGCCGGCGGCCGAGCGACCTGGTTTGCCGATACGGTGGCGACGAGTTTGCCGTGGTCCTGGCGGAAACCGACCTGGCCGGTGCTTATCTGGTGGCAGAGAGCATAAGAAAGAAGATTGAGCAATTAATAATTAGCGGAGAAATCTTGAACCAGGATGGGCAGCCTGGAAAGGCAGGAATACCCAGAGCCAATAACCAAGGCAGTTTTTCGCCTGAATCCGAATTTTCTAAAGTCACAGCCTCCGGCTCTACTATTGAGCAATATCAAGAGCAGGACAAAAAAGCGCACGAGCAGGGGAGTTTGTCTGATTCTACAAATTTTGTGACCAGGTCAGTAACAGTATGCATTGGCTGTGCCTCGCTCAACCCGGCTGAGGGCGGCTCGCCGGATGAGCTTATCGCTCAGGCCGACCGCGCCCTTTACAAAGCAAAATCCTCCGGCAAAAACCTCACTTCCGTCTGAGCAAAAGCGGCCGTCCATCTTCTTGACTTTTCCTAAGTGTTTCTAAAAGCATAATTTGTCATATTGGTAAAATAATTTGTAAAAATCAGTAAAAAATTTTTTAAAAATTCTTGACAGAGCATAGCCGAATAAATATAAAAATATAATGAGCAATATCCAAGGTGCTGCTGGAACCAATTTGAAGAAGAATTAATAGAAGCCCCTTTGATGACGCTCATGGCTCCCTGAATGGGAAAAGGGAGCGAAGAAAAGAAAAGGTTTAGCGATTAGGGTTGGTGGTGATTGATGGGACTGGCGAAGGAAGAGGGATGGGAAAATTTCCCTCCCCAAAATGAGAAAAAATTACTGGAAGATAAAACAGAAAACGAAAAAATCATTGCTCTGCCTGTGGGAGCAAGGGTGGGAATTTGTGGAACTTCTGGCATTTTTAGAATTTCAAAAATTTCGTGTGCTTCAGGAGCTGTTGCAACCTACCACCGCCGCAACCACCTGAGCCAAACGGACATCCATCGCCCGGCATTTTCTGCAGCCTTTGATTCTCCGAACTTTTTTCAAACGTCTTTCTCTGTAAACCCCGGCGCAACGGTAATTAGAAGTACAAATTTCCGCAACCTGTGGAGCAATTGGTTTTGTTTTGTGCCTGGTGGTTGGATGTTAGTAGATAAACAAATTTAAATTGATGCGCTTTTTTGTCGGCGCTCTGTTTTTGAGCGGCTGCGAGCCTGCATCGGCGGTAGCCTATCATCGCCCCTTCGTCTATCTCTTTGAAAATAAATAAATTAAAAAAATGGGGACACATTCTATATTTCCATTTTTTCTGCTGATTTTTATTATTGATTCTTATGCTGAGTTTTTCGCCGATTTTTACGCCGAGTTTTTCGCTTCCTGAATCCCGAAGGGGGACAGAACCTAAAGGGGACAGTAAACATCCCGGCAAGAAGGAGATTTAATGGGCACAGCTTTCGCCATCAAAATTATCGGGCTTTTTCTGGGTGTGGTAGCTCGCTCGCTCATCCCGTGGCTACGCAAACTACGCCGCGGTGAGGTTACCCATTTTGACCGACGATACTTTTATTCGGCGCTGGCCACCTTTCTTCTGGGCATCGTCATTACGCTGGTTCTTTTCCCGCAGTTTAAAGGCGACCTGAGCTTATCTGGCGCCAGCGCTCCAGGCTTTGAGGCTTATTTCAGGCTTTTCTGCCTGGCTTTTGGCTTTGGCTTCGGCTGGAATGCTATGGTGCTTGAAGCAGGCAAGTGGGCAAACTGGTTTCTGAGCGAAGATAGCCTTCCGGAGTGAAAATCGGGACACCCTAGATTTTTCCTATTTTTTAGTCCTGGTAGGCTTGGCCGGGCGATTGACCGGGATGTGTGAACACACCAGCAGTGGTTATAGAGAGTTTGCCAAGCTATCAGTACAAACCCCAGAGGGCAAAAAGCAGCCGGGCTCATGCAGTTGAATTACTTCACGGCAAAAAGCCAATAATTTGTAAATGGTTAAAAATAAAACGGCCAGAAATGGCCGGGCAAAAAATCGTAAAAATGTAGGGTGTCCCCATTTTTGAGGAGATGAATTGAAAATAGGTCGTGAACTCGTTCTACTCAGGCCGCTTAAAGACCATGCCTGCCCAGACTGCGGAGAAAAAGTCGAACGCCTGCGGAGGAGTTACTGGCAGAAACTCGTCTCCTTTGCTCTGCCATTTCGCCATTATCGCTGCACCGGCTGTTACCATGAGTTTTTTGCTCTCTCGCCTTCATGGAACAAAATGCCGCGCACCGAACGCCTGCTCCGCCTCCTCGCCACGCTGTTCATTTTTCTCCTGTGCATCTACGTCGCTTTCAGGATACTGATAATTATTATTTATGGAATTTTTAGCTGACGATAAATCAGTTGCTGATGGCTATGTGGCATGGCTATGTGGTTCTCAACCGGAGATGCGAAATCTTTAAGCCGGAAATCAGCTGGATAAAATAAAAGCCGTGTGCCTATATTTATTTTTGAGGTACCAACTCCACGCAATAAATAATTTGTTTAAGACAAGTTAAAAATTCGCTAGGGCTGAACAGAAGACCGAATAAAAAACCGAAAAAAGAGAAGGACTTCATAATTAGCGGCGAATATTAGTTAGAATAAAAAAACCTGTCCCAAGGCAAAAAGAAGAAAGGAAAGGAGAGCAAGTTTCGGTGAAAGAAAAAACTTCGGCCGAAAGAGGAAAAATTACCCACGCCGACGAACTGACCCTGCTCCCCTCCCAGCAGGTCAAACTGCGCACCGGTTCACGCGGCATGGGCTGGCTGCCGGACCGCCCTGACTTCCGCGATTACCACGAAGCCACCGGCGCCATCCGCGAGATCCTGGACGTCGGAGAAATGTTTAAGCGGGAGCTCGCCAAAAACCACAGAGCCTCAATTGACTCGATCAACCTGCCCAGCGTTCCGCCCCTCAGCCGCCGCGTTAAAGCCGACTCTCTCCCCGCTTCTGTTGACCTCCGCGACTACTGCTCGCCCGTAGAAGACCAGGGTCAGCTCGGCTCCTGCACCGCTCACGCCGGCGTTGGCCTCATTGAGTACTACGAGCGCCGTGCCTTCGGCCGCCACCTGGATGCCTCGCGCCTCTTCCTCTACAAAGCCACCCGCAACCTGATGAAGCTCCGCGGCGATACCGGCGCCTACCTCCGGACCACCATGGGCGCCATGGTGCTTTTCGGTGTTCCGCCCGAATCCTACTGGCCTTACACCGATGACCCCAGCGCCTTTGACCGCGAGCCCACCGCCTTCTGCTACGCCTTCGCCCAGAACTTCCAGACCATAAAGTACTTCCGCCACGACCCGGCCGGTGCCGCCCCCGAAGCCGTCCTCCACAGCCTCAAGACCTACCTCTCGCGCGGTTTCCCCTTCATCTTCGGCTTTTCAGTTTACAACTCCATTGAGCAGGCTGAAACCACCGGCCGCATCCCGTTCCCATCCTCCCGCGAGCGCCTGGAAGGCGGGCACGCCGTCATGGCCGTCGGCTACGACGACTCCCTTGAAATCACCAACAAATTCGGCTCCGTCAAAACCAAAGGCGCCCTGCTCATCCGCAACTCCTGGGGCACCACCTGGGGTGATCGCGGCTACGGCTGGCTGCCTTACGATTACGTCCTCCGCGGCCTGGCCGAAGACTTCTGGTCCATCCTCAAGAAGGAATGGGTGGACACCGGCGCCTTCGCCGAGTAGCTTTTAAGATTTGCCCGGAGATCGCCGGATCGCAAATTGTCATTGCATAAGGCGTGTGATAGGATAATCAGCACGATATACGATATAAAGCGCAAGGCAAATCAGGAAATTAGGAAATATGTAGGGTGTCCCCATTTTCTTTAAAGGAGCCAAGATGAACATAGCAGTAATTGGACTCGGATACGTGGGCCTGCCCCTTGCCCTCCAGTTTGCCCGGGCCGGCGCGACCGTCATCGGCCTGGACATTGACCCGGATAAAGTCTCGTACCTCAACTCCGGCCGGAGCTACATCAAGCACATTTCAGACGCAGACATCGCCTCCGCCCTCTCCACCTCCCGCCTCTCCGCCTCCACCGACTTCTCTCTCATCCGCACCGCCCCCGCCCACGCCGTCATCATCTGCGTCCCGACTCCGCTCACCAAGCAGCGCGAGCCCGACATCTCCTACATCCTCAACACCGCCCGCACCATAGCCCCACACCTTGTCCCTGGCACAGTCGTTGTCCTTGAATCCACCACCTTCCCAGGCACCACCGACGAATACCTGCGCCCCGTCCTGGAGCAGGGCTCGGGCCTTACCGCCGGCCGCGATTTCCACCTGGCCTTTTCCCCCGAGCGCGAAGACCCAGGCAACCCTCAAAGCCGCGTTTCCGAGGTCCCCAAAGTCATCGGCGGCCTCACCCCGCTCTGCCTCCAGAAAGCTATGGAAGTCTACCGCCTGGCCGTCAAAACCCTGGTCCCTGTCTCTTCCTGCCGCACAGCCGAAGCGGTCAAGCTCCTGGAAAACATCTTCCGCTCGGTCAACATCGCCCTGGTCAACGAGCTCAAGATGGTCTACTCGGCTATGGGCATAGACATCTGGGAAGTCATTGAGGCGGCCAAGACCAAGCCATTTGGCTTTATGCCGTTCTACCCTGGTCCCGGGCTCGGCGGCCACTGCATCCCCATAGACCCGTTCTACCTCACCTGGAAAGCCCGAGAATACGGACAGGCAACCCGCTTCATTGAGCTGGCCGGCGAAATCAACACCCGCATGCCCGAATACGTCGTTGACCGCACCATAGAAGCCCTCAACCACCACGGCAAGCCGCTCAAAGGCAGCAAAATCCTGGTCATCGGCCTGGCTTACAAAGCCGACGTGGATGACGAGCGCGAGTCGCCCTCCTACTACCTGATGGACCTGCTAACTAAATATGGCGCCGAAGTTTCTTACTACGACCCCTACATCCCGGTGATTAAGCCCACCCGTGAGCATTCCCACTGGGCTGGCACCAGATCCGTTACCTGGGACGAGCCAACTATCTCCAGTTTTGATGCCTGCATCATCTCCACCGCCCACAAGGTGATTAACTGGGAAGAGCTGGCAAAGTGGAGCAAATGCATTATTGATACAAGGAACGCTATGGCCGGAGTGAAAACCGCGCCAAACCAGGTGTGGAAAGCTTGAACATCATTATCTAACAAAAAAAATATTATCTCTGAGGTCATAAAAATGTTTGATTCAAATAATGTCGCTATAATAGGTACAGGTTATGTTGGCTTGGTTACAGGAGCTTGTCTTTCTGAATTTGGACTGAATGTTATTTGCGTAGATTCAGATATTTCAAAAATATCTCTTTTGAATAATAATATAATTCCTTTCTATGAACCCGAGCTTAAACAACTCGTTGAAAAAAACCGAGCTGCTCAAAGGCTTTCTTTTACATCAGATATTAAAGAAGCCATTGATCAGAGCACTGTGGTATTTATAGCAGTAGGAACCCCTCCCCAAGAGGATGGTTCTGCTGACTTAAATTACGTTTTAAACGCCGCGAAATCTATTGCAGATTGTATGAATGAGTATAAATTGATAGTAATAAAAAGTACTGTTCCTGTGGGAACATGCAAACGGGTAAAAGAATTAGTTTCGAACATTTTGAAGGAGAGGAATGTAAGAGTCGAATTTGACATCGCTTCTAACCCCGAATTTTTAAGAGAGGGATCTGCCATAAGAGATTTTATGCATCCGGACAGGATCGTAATTGGTTTTGAGAACGAGCGAGCGAAAAATATATTAAAAGATATTTATAATGTGTTGTATTTAATTGATGTGCCCTTTGTATTCACAAACTTAGAAACCGCAGAAATGATCAAATATGCCTCAAACGCATTTCTCGCTACAAAAATTTCTTTTATAAATGAAATTGCCAATTTATGCGATGAAGTTGGTGCTGACGTTCATGATGTGGCAAAAGCAATGGGTATGGATGGCAGAATAGGAAAATATTTCTTGCATCCTGGTCCTGGGTTTGGAGGCAGTTGTTTGCCCAAAGATACAAGGGCCTTATTAGACATTGGGAAAAACTTCGGAGCAGAAATGAGATTGATTAAAGCGGTAATCGAAGTAAATGAATCCCAATGGAAAAGGCTTTTAGAAAAGATGAGATCTTTTCTCGGAGAATTTCAAAATAAAATAATCACGGTATTAGGTCTGTCATTTAAGCCAAATACTGATGATATTAGAGAGTCGCCGGCCATGAAATTTATTTCATATTTGATTCAAGAGGGAGCATACGTTCAAGTTTATGATCCAGTTTCTATAAAAAACGCTGCGATGTTATTTTCTGATAATAGTAGGATAACTTTTTGTGCAGATGAATATGAGGCTGCCAAAAATGCAGATGCCATAGCTATTTTAACTGAATGGAACCAGTTCAGGCATCTTGATCTCAATAAAATAAAGACCTTAATGAAAGACAAATACTTTTTTGATTATAGAAATGTCTATGAGCCAGAAGACGTAAAAAAATGTGGTTTTATATATTATGGTGTTGGCAGGAAATAATAAATATTTAGCTTCAAAAATAAAAGGTGATCAATGAAATATGATGATTCAGAAAAAATTGCAAAAATTATAAAGAATTATGAACGAGTAATAGTTACGGGCTGTGCTGGGTTTATAGGCTGGAAAGTATCTGAAATGCTTCTTGATCTTGGGAAAGAAGTTATAGGCATTGACAACCTTAATGATGCTTATGATGTTCGTCTCAAAGAATGGCGGCTTAATCAGCTGCTCCCGCGAGAAAATTTCAGGTTTTATAAATTAGATATTTCTCAAAAAGAACCTATTTTTGATTTCTTTAAACAAATTGAAGCCAATAGCGGTGATGCAATAATAAACCTTGCAGCCAGAGCTGGCGTCCGCCAATCTTTAGAAAATCCCTGGGGTTATTATGAGACAAATGCTATTGGCACATTAAATCTCCTTGAGTGCTGCAAAAATCATGGAATAAAAAAATTTGTTCTTGCTTCAACGTCCAGTCTTTATGGCAATCATAATAAGATACCATTTAGCGAAGATGATGATACCAATAGGCCCTTATCCCCCTATGCTGCTTCCAAAAAAGCTGCTGAGACCTTATGTTTTACTTACCACCATCTTTATGGACTAGATGTTACAGTTTTTCGTTATTTCACGGCCTTTGGTCCAGCGGGCCGCCCTGATATGAGCTAT
>JACIYK010000359.1 GCA_014359965.1 Candidatus Aminicenantota bacterium | reverse complement strand
TTCTCTGGCCATGGCTTTTAGCTCGGTTTCTGTCGTGACCAATTCTCTGCGCTTGAGAAAACAGAGTTTTTAAGCCGAACTTTTTCAGGATTAAAAAGATATTTTTAGAGAATATAATAGTCTTTAATTTTCCTGCTGCTCTGGAAGTTCCTAACTGATAAGTCACCTGAATTAATAAATATAAAATGGTTCTGAGGCGAAAAAAGTATTTTTTGAATCTTCCCCTGGACCTGTGGAATGGGGAAGTTTAAGAAATTGCAAATTGACTATAAAGCCTAATAATTATTGAGGCTAATATGCTAAAATTCTTTTCCGAAATTATTAAGTAGTAGTTGAGGTTAAATGAGAACTCCATACAATTTATTCACCCTGAGTTTTCAAAACAGAGAGCTGGAAGGGAAGTTCCTGGAAGATTTCCACCGCCGGAACCTTAAAAGATTTCGTTTGGCGCTGGGACTAGGCCTTTTTCTTTACAGTATTTTTGCCGTGCTGGATTCGGTCATTGTGGGCAGTCTGTGGAAAAAGATCTGGTTAATAAGATTTGGCCTGGTAGACCCGGTTATTCTTATTATCCTGGTCCTGTCTTTTCTCCCCGGATTCAACCAATATTATCAAGCAGCTGCCTTAAAGGCGTAAACGACCGTTTCGGTCACGTGGTGGGTGATGAGATTCTGAAATCGGTCGGGCAGGCCATTTTTCGACGGATGCGGTCTTCGGATTTAATCGGGCGCCTAGGCGGGGATGAATTTGGCTTCTTTTTTCCGGAGATTAAATCTGCTGAAGACCTGGCCGGAATTTTTGCCAAACTCAAAGAAGAATTTACCTTGCTCAATCAACCAACCGGAATAGAAGTGGGATTTTCTGTGGGCGGGGTAGTTTTCGGGCCTGAAGTTCAAGACTTTCATAAATGTTATACTCTGGCTGACCAAGCTTTATTCCAGGCCAAAAAAATGAAAAACACTATAATTGTAATAAACCCTCAAGGGGAAACCATCCTGAAAGCAACTCTTTCCTGGAAGATTTTTTGACCTGTCTTCAGGTTTTTTTCAAAACAAGAAAAAAAGAGAGTTGACGGAAATAAGGTAATTTTTTATTTTATGATTATTCGTATCATA
>JACIYK010000358.1 GCA_014359965.1 Candidatus Aminicenantota bacterium | reverse complement strand
ACCCTGCTGAATATACATGAAATCATAAATGCCTGATTTAATTACTAAGGGTAGGTTTGTTTGATATTGGCATATAAAGAAGTCTTTAGTGAGAAAATGATGAATAATAATTCTGTGTACATCTTACGGTTGAAAATTTATCAGCCTCAGGCACATTATAGAATTCCTTTTACCTATCAACGCCGACATACTTATCCGATTCCTCCTTATTCCACGATAATTGGTTTCTTGTGTAACTTACTTGGCTACGATGGTTTGCCAGCTGAGTATGAGGATCTAAAAAGAATAAAAATTTCTGTAGCCGGTCAATTTGAAAGTAAAACAACCGAATATATTTGGTTCAGGAATCTTTCTAAACAAGCTCATTTGAATCGTTTTGGGGCTATTACCAATCGGAGCTTCGCTGGACATGTTGAACATATTGGGGGTCAATCTCCGATTTTGATAGATGTTCTTAACAACGTTTACCTGATAATTCACCTGGCCCACCAAAAGGAAAGCTTCCTAAAGGAGATACGTTTTTTAATCGAAAATCCTGTGCGTAGACTTGAAATTCTTCATCTGGGCAGGGCAGAAGATTGGATTGTAATAGATTCACTTTCTTCGGTTTTTCAAATTTCTCAACTCAGCCTTAAAAGAGAAGATGCAGATTTTAAACATTTCTTCTGGATTCCAGAAAAAATTTACCAGCCAAATCCAGAGGAATCTATTTCTGATTTCGAAGAGATGGAAGGCCTACAGTACAGGCTGCCAACTTTCTGGACTGTCAAAGATTACGATAAAACATCAAATCGTCATGGCAAGCGAATCTTCGAATATATTAAGGTAAAGCTGAATGATGGGTTATTTACTCACAAAAGATTCCTCTATGATGAAGAATGCCATCTCCCTATTTTCTTAGCCGATTTTGGGGGTTAGGCTATGAAAAAAAATAAGATCCTGGCCAAAAGCAATAGAACTGATGAGTCAAACATTACCCTTTCTGAGCATATTGTCGATGCTCTTAATATATTTGAGAGCATAAAAAATAAAATTCCACCCCATCTTCATGAATTTATTCGTCTAGCCATTGTTTTCCATGATTTAGGAAAGGTGTTGCCGGCCTTCCAGATAAAAACGCTA
>JACIYK010000357.1 GCA_014359965.1 Candidatus Aminicenantota bacterium | reverse complement strand
AAAAGTTAAAAGAATAGCTAATCCAGATTTAGAAATCCTTGGTGTGATTATTACCCTTCATGACAAAAGAACAAATATCTCTAAAGATGTTGTAGACAGAATAGAAGCAGTATTTGGAAATAAAGTTTTTAAAACTTTTGTTTCAAAGAGCGTAAAACTTGAAGAAAGCCCAGCTTATAAAGAAAGTATATTTACTTTTGCTCCAGATTCTATTGGAGCTATACAGTATAAACAAATTGCTGAGGAGTTGTTAGAACGTGCAAAAAACTAAAAAATCCGGCTTACCTGATTCTTTGACCATGAGGCATGACCCACATTTTGTGGAGTTAATTGCCTCTAAATCGCCGGCTCCAAGGGTTAGGCTTATTCCAATTGATAAGATTGACCCTAACCCTCATCAGGCGCGGAGTGAACTAGGAAATATCGAGGAATTAATGGAGTCAATTAGAACTAAAGGGGTTCTTGAACCTATTCTTGTCAGAGCAAAGGGAGAAAGGTTTGAGATTATTGCTGGTGAAAGAAGATATGTAGCGACAAAGAACCTTGGGTTAAAGGAAATTCCATGCATCGAAATGGCTGTTGAAGAACAGGAAGCCATGGAAATTTCCTTAATTGAAAATCTTCAGAGAAAAGACCTTGATATTTTTGAAGAAGCCGATGGACTTAAAGCCTTAATGAATTTATATGGCTATAGTCATCAGCAAATAGCTGAAAAAATTGGTAAGGCCCGTTCTACAATTACCGAAATAATATCAGTATCAAGAATTCCTATAAATTTAAGGGAAAAGCTAAAAAAAGCGGGCATCACCAGTAGAAGTACTATAATTGAAATAGCTAAAATTGAAAATCAAGCTGATATGGAAAAACTCGTCGACCAAATCATAGAGCGGAGGCTAACTAGATCAGATACCCGTGACTTGACTAAACTTTTTAAAGAAAAAGAAGAACGGGAAAAACAAAAGCCAAAATATTTTGTTTTTAACTATGTTCCAAAAGATAGTAAAAATTATAAACTCCGTATAGAATTTAAAAAACAAGTCGTTACTAGACAGGAGCTCATCAGTATTCTAGAAGAAATTCTCGAAAATCTTAAAAAACAAGTCTAATAATAAATTTTTAAAAGT
>JACIYK010000356.1 GCA_014359965.1 Candidatus Aminicenantota bacterium | reverse complement strand
TCTTCAAAGTAGAGATACCCAGCGGAACGTAAAGCGGACAAAAACCAATCAGGCTGGTGACAATAAAAATCACGGTAAAAATCACTAGTATATAAGCCAGCGTACCTTGCACGACACGGGCAAAAACGAGTATAGCCATAACAAAGGCCAGCAGAGTTCGGATAGTTCTGTCCACTGCTCCCATGTTTTTCTTCATGTTTGCCCTCCTTAATTTAATCATTTTTTTATTCTATCTTAATAAAATAATAATTTTCTTGCCACAAAATTATGTTCTCTAATAAAATTAAAAAAAAGAAGTAAAATTTATGGAGAAAGTAAAAGTTCTTCTGGTAAATGAAGATAACGGATTCCTCAGTCAGGTAGCGGAAGCTTTATTTAATTTCCTGGAACAGGAAGATTTTCAAGTTGTCAGCGCCGGTTTTGAAGCCGGCCCCCATCTGCACTGGCCAGAATAGTTCTGAGTGAAATGGGCTTAAATCCACCTTCAAACACCAGACGAGTTTTTGATCTGTATTTAAAAGGAAAACATTCCAGAAGAAGAAAAACTGACTCTGGCCCGAGAAATTCGCGACCGGCTAAAAGAACGTCTGGAAAGCTTCATCCAGAACCTGAAGCCTGGCTTTCAGGGTTAATCAATTTCAGCACCTTTTAATTTTTCCCGCTCTGACCAAAAAGTTCAGCCCGGGCTGCTTCCATTAAAAGGAAAAAGGCCTGTCCTTCGGTGGCCACGCCAGGAGAGTTGAAAACCGGCGAGCCACAAACATCGTTAACATAACCCCGGTCATCTACTTTCCGGTGAACAGCTTCTCTCATTCTTTCTGCTTTATCCAGGTATTGAGGAGGGAGGTAACCAGCCTGGATGTTTCGGTAGATGGTATAAGCCAGCATCTGAGCCAGGTTGGTTTCCACAAAAGTCTCAGGCTTATCCAAAACATCATGAAACAAACCGTCTTCTCTCTGATGTTTAAGACAACCGTCCAGAAGTTCCTTAAGGTAAGTCATTAATTTCTGGCGTTCAGCTTTATAACCAGCCGGTAAAGCCCTGAGCACCCGGGTCAGGCCGGCCGCTGCCCAGCCGTTGCACACACCCCAGCAATCTTCACGCGCGAAT
The DNA here is from genome assembly GCA_014359965.1 of Candidatus Aminicenantota bacterium. Classification (GTDB taxonomy): domain Bacteria; phylum Acidobacteriota; class Aminicenantia; order Aminicenantales; family Saccharicenantaceae; genus Saccharicenans. The sequence goes on along the minus strand of JACIYK010000356.1, from coordinate 16 downwards.
TCTTTTTGCCCGCAGT
>JACIYK010000355.1 GCA_014359965.1 Candidatus Aminicenantota bacterium | reverse complement strand
CCGGCTGAGCCCCGGTCGCTAATTAGCAGGAAATAAAAAATAAAACAAGGTGGAAATTTAGTTCAGGATAAAGAGATCCTGAATTAGAGTTTTTCCTTAGAGTAGTTGATGAGTTCACCCCCTCTGCGGCGAAAGTTTATTCAGTAAAAGTCATTAATTATCGCTCAGATGCTTTCTAAACAGCTTTTGGTAGACAGCCGCGATAACGGTATAATAAAAACCGAATTTTAAAAAGTGAGCATAACTTAAAGCCGAACACAACCAGCAGGAATCACCAAAAAAATATTGACTAATTGCCGCCATCTCGGATAAAAGATAACTTCAGATATTTTTTTGCCATTATAACGGAGGCGCCGATGAAAGGTAAAACCTTCAACCTTAAATGGAGCGGATTTCTGGTTGTTATCCTGGTTTTACTCCCCTTTTTCATACTCCAGGCTCAAACAGCCAAGAAACCCATCAGCTATGATGTCTACGACACCTGGAAGTCAATCCAGGGTACTAAACTCAGCGGTGACGGCCGCTGGCTGATTTATTCCCTGGTTCCAGGTGAAGGAGACCCGGAGCTGGTCGTCCTGGACCTGCAGAGCGGCCAGGAAAAACGTTATCCCCGAGGACAGGCGGCAGTTTTTACCAGCGATGATAAATTTGTGGTTTATACCATTGTTCCCCCCAAAGCAGAAGTAGATAAAGCTAAAAAAGAAAAGAAAAAACCAGAAGAACAACCAAAAAACGGCCTAGGCATCATAAACCTTAAGACAGGTGAGCAAACCACCATAGACCGGGTAAAGAGCTTCAAACTGGCTGAAGAATCAGGCAAATACCTCGCCTACCTGCTGGAACCACCGCTGGCCAAAGAGATTGCCAAGGCTAACAAGGCAGAAGAGAAAAAAGAGGCTGAAAACAAACCCGCCGCCAAAACTGAACCAGAACAGAAAGTCGCACCAAAAGCCGAAGAGAAGAAAGAGGAGAAAAAGCCTGAAAAGAAAAAAGAACCAGGCACCGAGCTGGTCATCAGAGAGCTTGAAACTGGAAAAACTTTTTCAGTCCAAGAAGTTTCAGAATACCTCTGGTCAAAAAACGGGCGCTACCTGGCTTACACTGTTTCTTCTAAAAAGCCAGAAAATGATGGAGCCTTCATTCT
>JACIYK010000354.1 GCA_014359965.1 Candidatus Aminicenantota bacterium | reverse complement strand
TAAAACCCTCGAAAGGAAGGAGGTTGAAGCCCTTATGTTTAAAAATAATTAAGCTTCATAACTTAATATGAAATTTTGAGAATTTACTCATATTAGAACTGTAACAAGCTCAGTTTGCATTTTGGCTATCGTAAAAACGGTTCCTCAAAAAATCTAGTTAGCTATTCTTTTAAATATTATTAAAGTCTATATGAGACAACACAAACAAAAACCCTTTTCTTAAGGTTGAGTTCTTTAAAAAGAGGGTTTACCATAGCGCCTCCTTCTGGATAAAATGGCTAACATTTCTATACACCAGCCAGTTAATTAAAATTAACAGCTGCCATATTTCCTGAGAAAAATTCACAAGGCGACTAAGGTTGATTGCTCTTACCTGGTTATGTTAAACTCCAATTTCAGAATTTAATTGAATTCGAGGTCTTAAATGGAAGAAAACAAGAAGTTATCTGAACCGGTAATTCACGCCGAGGCCTTTGTGGCGGATAGAGCTGTGGTCATCGGCCGGGTCGTGCTCAAGAAAGGCGCCAGCGTCTGGTACAACGCCGTTCTCCGCGCTGATATTGCCGACATCATCATCGGCGAATATTCCAACATTCAGGATAACTGCATCATCCATGTGGACTACGATACGCCTACTATCCTGGGCGACTATGTCACTGTTGGCCACGGAGCCATCCTTCATGCCTGTAAGATAGGTGATAACACGCTGATTGGCATGGGGGCTGTGGTGCTGGACCGGGCTATCATCCCGGAAAACTGCCTGGTAGCAGCCGGCTCTCTGGTTCCTCCGGGAAAAACCTTTTCGCCCGGTTCTCTCATCCTTGGTAACCCGGCTAAAGTGGTGCGGACGCTAACCGAAGAAGAAATCAAACATCTGCATGAACATGCCCTGAATTATTACGACCTGTGGAAGAAAAATTATAAAGGTTAAAATCATCAGTCCAGCTCTTTTCCCGTAGACAGAAAATTATTACCAAAACAACTTATCTGACCGGCTCTTTTATAAGCCTGATAATGCAGTTAGGGAGCCTGGAAAATCTGCCCCAATTTATAATTTATACGGGCTGAAAATAAAGCTCGCAACTGAAAACCAGAGAAATTTCTGAAGCCTTGAGGATTATTCCTACCTTTTGTGCCTATAGTTTT
>JACIYK010000353.1 GCA_014359965.1 Candidatus Aminicenantota bacterium | reverse complement strand
GTGTTCCTATCCGGCTATTAAAATAATCAATTCTTATCGGGTATTTTTTCCCTGCTTCCAGTTTAATTTTCACCCTATAATTTCTCCCCCTCTGCGCTTGCCATGAATCCATCATTAATTTGTCATCCAACCAGAAACGTACCCCATCATCACAGGTAATCCAAAATTCGTATTCTCCCGCACCTTTGGTCAGGATTTCACCACTCCAGCGAATGGAATAATGGTTTTTATCAACCCCCTCAGGCAGTCCATGTTTCCAAGTATCATAATCAACTTTTTCTTGGACTTGAGCAGTAACAAAATTTTCAAACTTTTGGCCATTATAAAATTCGACTCGCAAGCCGCCTTTTTTGCCTTCCGGTGTAAACAAATAATCTGGAGGAATAACTTCATTCAGGTAATCTTCGCCATAGTACATTTGTTTGGTAACAGGACAAATTAATAAAGCCGGACCGAACATAAACTGATTATCAATATTCAGTACTGTTTTATCGGAACTAAAATCCATTGGCAATCCACGCATAATAGTGTAACCATCTCTGGTTACTTTCCAGGCTAGTGAATAGATATATGGCAGAAGACGATATCTTAAAAAGTCATATTTAACCAGGGTGTCATAAGCCCAGGTACCAGGCTCCCCAAACCTCCAAATTTCCCGGGGGGTATCTGTGCCATGAGACCGAAAAATGGGGCAGAATGCTCCATACTGGAACCATCGGACATACATTTCACGGTAACCAGGGTCATTACACCCTTCATCAAAAAAAGCACCATATTGGCGAACATAAAAAGCACCAATATCTGTAGTCCAGTAAGGAATCCCTGACATACAGAAGTTTAATCCAGCAGAAATCTGCTTCCTAAAAACGTCCCAGCGGGCAACTACATCACCTGACCAGGTGGCAGCGGCATATCTCTGCTGGCCAGCAAAAGCTGACCGGGTTAAAATTACTACCCTTTTGTCTGAACTAACTGACCTCTGCCCTTCATATACCGCTCTAGTTGTCATCAGAGAGTAAGTATTGAGGTACCGAGCTATGCTTCCCAAAGCGGTCTGACCAATTTGTTTAATATGTTTCTCATCTGCTTCATTAACCTCTGGCTCAGTAGAATCCATCCAAAAAGCATCTACTCCTTTGGAGAAAAGGCCTTTATTGATATAT
>JACIYK010000352.1:442-1183 GCA_014359965.1 Candidatus Aminicenantota bacterium | reverse complement strand
TTTATGGATTTTACGGACAGCCGGAAAAAGTTTTGGACCGGGTCATCTCAGAATCGAAAGCGGAGGCTGTCTACACTAATCGCAGTTACTCCTGGAAGGGAGAGAGAACCCAGAAGAAAGTGGAAGCTCTGTGCCGGAAGAAAGGGGTTGCCTTCAGGGATTTTAATGATTCCATCCTGGTGCCGCCGGGAAAAATCGAAGCCCGCAAGGTTTACAGCCCTTTTTTCAGATTGTGGCGAATGGCTCTGGCCAGAGAAGATATTTCTGTCTGGCCTGAACCTGGTCGCCTCCATACGCCAAAGCTGAATTGGCCATCGCTGGGTGAGACTTTTAAGCTAATACCACACCAGCCAAACAGGCACTGGAAGCCAGATTATGCTGAGCTACGGCTCAAGCAATATGATTTTAAGAGTTATGATGAGGGCCGGAATCAGCTGGATGTTGACGGAACCAGCCGGCTATCAGTAGCTATCAGGTTTGGCCTGATTTCAATCCGCCAGGTTCTGGCCCGGGTGCGGAAAAGTCTGGCTATGGATAGCCAGTTTGTCAAAGAGCTGGCCTGGCGGGAATTCTGGTACCACATCCGCCATCACTTCCCCTGGACGGAAAACCTGGAATTCCAGGAGAAACGGCGCGGCCTTAGGTGGCTCAATCGGGAAGAAGATATCAGGGCCCTGGAAGAAGCCCGGACCGGTTATCCAATCATTGGTGCCGCTATCCGTCAACTCAAAGAAGAAGGCT
>JACIYK010000352.1:0-432 GCA_014359965.1 Candidatus Aminicenantota bacterium | reverse complement strand
CCTGCTTATTGACTGGAGAATAGGGGAGAAGCTATTCAAAAAGTACCTTCTTGATTACGACGAAGTGGTCAATGTTGGCAACTGGCAGTGGTCAGCCTCAGTTGGGGCTGACCCGCGCCCTCTGCGGCTGTTCAGCCCTCAGCTACAGGCTGAAAAACATGACCCGGAATGCCGTTATGTAAAAAAATATGTTCCCGAGTTGAAAAAGGCCTCCTGCCAGCAAATTCAGGCTCTGGAACTTCCGAACTATCATCGGCCCATAGTTGACCACCGGTCGGCGGCCATCAGGGTCAGGCAGGTTTACTTCGGGCAATAGTCGGTTTGGCTGCCTTTCTGTTTTTCTACAGGTCCAGAAGCTTTATGGTTTCAGCGTAAACCAGTCGTTTGTACTTTTTGGTGGTCACCGCGGCTACGGTGCGGGCGGCCTTGTCC
>JACIYK010000351.1 GCA_014359965.1 Candidatus Aminicenantota bacterium | reverse complement strand
TGCTGATATTCCCATTATTTCTACCAGGGAGATAAAAAACACTATCAGGCTGAAAGATGGAGAAACAAATCTGCTGGCCGGTTTACTCAAAGATGAAGAACGAAAATCTCTTAGAGGCATAGTTGGGTTGAAAAACCTTCCCATCCTTGGCAGTCTTTTCTCCAATACCGACAGAACTCTGGAGCAAACAGATGTTATTCTGACCATCACACCTCACATTATCAGAACTATGCCTTTGTCTGAGGAAGATAAAAGGCCGCTTTGGATAGAGAACGAAGCTCTTTCTTTTATGAATTCCCAGACAGAGACTTATCCCGAAAGTTCTCTACTTGATGAGGAAGAACTCTCTCCTGAAGCTTTAGCTCAGGCCACTCAGGGGCTTAATTCTGTGGTTTTTAACCCGGGGACCACTGAGATACCTGCTGGCAATTCGTTCAGTGTGAACCTTGAAGTTCAATCTCAGGTGGATGTTACTGCTATTTCTGTAAACATAGGCTACGACCCCAAGCTGGTCAGGTTGAGGGAAATACAGCGCGGTGACCTGGTAACTCAGTTTGGTGAGAGGGCCTCTTTCCTTCAATCCATAAGTCCTAGTGGGTCTGCGGTAATTGGTTTTTCTTCACCTGCGCCGACGAGTGGAGTAAAATCTGGAACACTGTCAGTCCTGGTGTTTGAAGCTCTGTCCGCGGGCCAGACCAGCATCAGGATTACTTCCCTTCAGGCACTTGGCCCACAGGGCCGACCGATAGACCTTACGCCAGGAGAACATCTGGTTAACATCAGACAATAATAAATCTGGCTGCTATCGTTTCCGCCGGGCAGCTGGCGGCACAGACAAAACTTGAATAGTAAAAAAGAAAAGCTGAGAAAAAAAAGAAAAAACTGCCAACAGGAAAATAATAAGCTATGGACAAAGTTAAAGTAAAATTTTTTGCTTATTTTAGAGAATTGTTTGGCGCCAGAGAAATGGAAATAGAGTTAAAGGGCAGCCTGACTCTAGCTGAATTTCTGGACAGCCTGGCGCAAACGCCTCAGCAAAAAAAAGAGCTTTTCCACAACGGACATCTTAACCCTCAGGTGGTGGTCATGGTGAACGGCTCGGTAGTCAACCCGGAAGCCTTTTCTGAGATTAAACTTGAAAGTGGCTCTACCATTGCCATTTTCCCCATGATGGGCGGGGGGTAATTCTTTTTTTTAAT
>JACIYK010000350.1 GCA_014359965.1 Candidatus Aminicenantota bacterium | reverse complement strand
ATAAAAGACATTAAACCTGGAGAATTAATTTTTATCAATGATGGTCTTATCAAGCTAAAAGTTAAAAAGAGTACCGCCCGAGAAATAATTACCGAAGTAATAGCCGGAGGAGAAATAAGCAGCCATCAGGGAGTAAATTTTCCCCAAAGTAGACTTTCTCTACTAGCTCTTACTGAGAAAGATAAGCAAGACCTAGTTTTTGGTCTGGAAAACGGGGTAGATTTGATTGGACTTTCTTTTGTTAAATCTCGAGACGATTTGCACCATTTTAAAGAATTTATGAGGTCTATTGGAAAAAGTGCACCAGTGGTGGCCAAAATAGAAAAATGGGAAGCAGTTCAGAATCTGGAAGAAATCATTCCAGAAGCTGAAGCGCTGATGGTGGCTAGAGGAGATTTGGGAGTCGAACTGCCTGTGGAAAAGGTCCCAATCATTCAGAAGAAAATAATTGCTCTGGCCAGAACCCAGGGAAAACCCGTTATTACTGCTACTCAGATGTTGAATTCTATGATAAAAAATCCAGTGCCAACCAGAGCAGAAGTGAACGACATTGCTAATGCCATCTTGGATGGGACAGATGCAGTTATGCTTTCCAATGAAACTGCTGTAGGTAATTATCCAGTTGAGTCAGTGGAAATGATGAGGAAAATAATTTATGAAACAGAAAATAGCGATATTTTTAAGAACCTTATGACTCAAACCTTCGAGCCAGCTGAAATTTCTATTCCCGAAGCCATTGCTTATTCCGTTAAGAATACTGCCCCTAGAGTAAATGCTAGTGTTATTCTTACGGCCACAGAGACTGGTCGGACAGCAACTATTATTTCCAAATATCGTCCGGAGGTGCCGATCTTTGCCTTAACTCCACGCCGGGAAACTCTGCGTTTTTTAAATCTTGCATGGGGAGTATTTCCCTTTCTGGTAAAACGCTTCAGATCGGTTGATGAAATTCTGAGGAAAGGTCCCAGAATAGCGGAAGAAGCTGGATTCTTACGGCCATCTGACATTTACTTTATAACCTGTGGTACTCACACTGGAATACCAGGCAGTACCAATTTATTGAAAGTTGATATTTATAATCACTGACTGGCGAGGAGTTAAATAAACTATTATTTGTTATATTATTGATCTGCTAGGCCTTTTTTATTAATTATCTTCCTAAATATACTTGAATAAACTAATTGCTTTTATTTTAAAAGATG
>JACIYK010000035.1 GCA_014359965.1 Candidatus Aminicenantota bacterium | reverse complement strand
CAAACTTTGTTGATTTTTCCAGACGCAAGGAATTTATTTTAGCGATTTAACCTGTGAATAAGGGCGTTACAGTGCGGTTGGTCCATAATGGAGTTTCTGTTGGTTTTATGGGGCATGAAAAATATAAATTATGTCTCCATTTTTTATGTCCCCATTTTTTAAGGGAGCCAGATGAGACCATTGAGACCGTCAATGAAAGCCCAGTAGATACCCTGGGCGTCGCGCTCCTTTTCAAAATAAATTATCATCCGGGGCTTAACTCCTTTTCCTCCTAAGACCAGGTTTTTAAGCGGCCTTATCACATACCAAGAAATCATTTCCAGGCGCAATTTGCCTTTATCTTTCGTTAAACACCTCACAGAAATCTGCAATCCGTTGTCCATAATTAACTCATAAGAAGTGGGCATGTCAGTTATTTCCAGGGCAGGAACTTCAAAACTATCACTCGTGCTGGTGCCTGAAACAGCGCCAGATTTATCTTGATTTGTTTTGTTTTCTTTTTTTTCCTCTGACTTAGCTGGGCTGTTTTCCTCTTTCTGGTTTTCTGCCGGGTTGATGAGTAGCCGTTGGGGTGGCTTGAGAGCAGTTTTTTGTGCCAGAGTAATTATTTCAAGGGGAATAGCTGGACCAGAGTACCTGATATCCTTGGCCGTCCAGCTCTTAAGCACCATTCCCCTGGCCCGGAGCTCAATTTTTTTCTCCTTGAGGTTAAGGACAAAATAATACTGAGGTTTTTTCGCCAGACGCAGCTCCTGTTCCAGAAATTTGTTTTCTTTAAGGAGCTGCAGCTTAGCTCGGTCCGTGATTGGCTTACCATTTTTGGCCTTATCCGGGACTTTCTTTTCCCGTGGCCTGGCCACATTTCTTCTCTGAGAAGCTGGCCGGGGCTTTGCCTGAATAGTTTGTGAACTTTTATCAATAATGGATGTTCTTTGGCTCTGTCTAACAGACTTTGTCTTAGACGGCATTGGCTCGGCAGATATCTGGACTGCCATAATGACTAGCAAAAGATAAAACAAAAAACTTACCATTCCAATTTTTGCCGTCTTTCTATTCTTTCTACCTCTGTTCATTTTCTTCAGTTTTTCCCTGTTTTTTTCGGCTTTTTCAGCACCTTTCAATTTTTCCTTAAGAACTTTGTCATCTTCACCTATGTCAGCGAGTTAATAAATGTAAATCCGGGTGCCGATTTTTGAGGCTTTAAACACTTCTTCCAGGTCTTTGTCGGCCATTCTCACGCAACCGTGGGTAACGTTCCGGCCGAGAAGCCTTGTGTAAAGAGTGCCATGGATAAAATAGCCGTTGCCGAATCCCAGGGCGTAATCGCCCAGAACTCCAGCTTCTACCCTGTCTTCCAGACGTTTGGGAATCGGCTCACCTTCTTCAATGAAAGCCCAATCGGGCTTGACCCAGTATGGGTTCTGGATTTTTGATTTAACGAAAAACTCTCCTTTGGGAGTGTCAAACACCCACCTTCTTTTGCCAGAAGGGTCAACCAAAATTACGCCGCTGCCGGTGGAAACCAGCCCCTCTTTGATGGTTTTGCCGTCTTTTTTCAGGTAAAAGCGATTTTCAGCTGAATCAATCATTATGTAAACGCCTCTAGGCTGCAAGTTCTTAATTTGTTTTTTAAGCAGACCGTTTCTCCTCTCAGGCGTCAGTTTCTCTTTTGGGTCAACCTTAAAAGCATAAACTTCTTTCCAGGAATTTATCTGCTTAAGGTCATTTATTTCTGCCAGAACAAAAATAAGCAGAGCAGCCAGATAAATGGCAGCTGTTAGAAAAAGTAAGATCTTCCAGGTTTTCATTTTTTCTCTGCTTTTTTATCGTCTTGAAAAACCGATACTATCTTATTGTTCAGGTTCGTCGTCCCAACAATGACCACTGGTGTACCCACAGGGATCTTTCTGAACAGCTCTTCCATGTCTGAATTATCCAGCGCCACGCATCCCTGGGTCAGACCATCCTTGCCACCGCCGTGTATTTCAATCAAACCGCCAATTTTGGTTCTCTCTGTTATGATACCCTTTTTTCTAGCTTCGTTAAACTTTTTAAGGTCCTCTTCGTTGGGATAGTTAATCAGCAGGGCCTTGCCATACTTGCTTGTAGCCACCTTTTTGATAACTTTATACTCTCCCTCGGGCGTAGCATCATCCCCGGCGTGCAACTTATCAGCCAGCCCGTTAAAACCCAGCCCAATCTCGTATGTTTTGACGGGTTTACCATTCTTATAAATCGTCAGCCGGCGTTCAAGCTTGCTGACTAGAATTAAAAGCGAACCGGTTTCTTCAGACTTCTTCACCGCTTTTTCAGCCAACCTCTTCCAGGCCGCTACCTGATCCGGGTCCATGTATCTTTCCACCTGTCTTCTGAGGATGTTTTCTGCCTGGTTGAGAAGGTTTTCTACGGCTTTAAGCTTTTCCCGTGCCAGGTCATACTTTTCCTGCGCTAGCAAACGGTCTATTTCTTTAAACATAACATCAGCCTGAGCCAAGTGCTGACGGGAAAAATTGCGCATAGTGAGTTCCAAGCTGAAGCTGTTAAAAATCTGATAGCGTTCATAAAGCCTGTTTTTTAGCGACCTGATTTCACCGGCGGCCTGAGTTTTTCTGGTTTCTACCAGGTTTTTCAGGCTGTTTCCTTCATCTATTACCTGCCGGAATTTCTGGCGTACTTTAACATAATTCCTGAAATATCCTATCTTAAGCTCTTCCTGTTGGAAAAATTTGCGGGCTTCGGCTAAGTGCTGGCGATAAGCTTCATACTCTTTAGGAGCAAAAAAAGATGCACCGGCCCTCCAAAGGTCCTGCTCTTGCGACAGAGCTTCTTGCACCTCTGGAGGAGCCGGTGGTGTTTGACAGCTTTGTCCGATAAAAATCAGGCTATACAGGCTTAACAGTGCGAGCGCTGAACCAACTGCTTTTAACTTCACTACTCAACTCGGCTCCTGTCAGAATTGCTTTACTGCAGGAAAATTACTTTCTGCCTTTTACTTTTTCAATAGCAGCTTTAACCTGTTCAGCGATAGCGTTGGCTTTTTCCTTGATGGAAACAGCCTTCTCCTTGGCACCGAAATAGTCTTCCTGGTCAATGGCAGCCTGAACTTCAGCCAGCTGAGCTTCGAGACCAGCCAGGTCGGCTTTCATGGCTTCAATATCAGCTTTAGTCCCTTTGCCCTTGGGAGCTTTTTCCAGCAGAGCCTTGGCTTCTTCAAAAGCAGCCTTAGCTTCCTCCTGAGCGCTAAGAGCGTTGTTTTTGGCTTCTTCTTTTCTGGCCGGGATAAGCTCTTTAACCGCTTCAGCGTCAGCTTTAACCTTGGCCAGCATCTCTTTGGCTTGACCATACTTCTTGAACAGCTTCTTGCTCTGAGCGTTCACTTCGTCCATAGCGGCGTTGAAGTCATCGTTGAGCTTCTTCAGCTCTTCCTTGGCATAAATATTGCCGCCGGCGGCTTCCACTGCGCTGATGGCAGCCTTAGCTTCGTCTATCTGTTGAGTCGGCTGCTTGGCGCAGCTGGTAAACAGGAAAACCACTAAAAGGCCTAAGACTGAGAGTTTCATCAGATTTTTCATGGTTTTTACCTCCTTTCTGATGATTATATTATGGCCTAATACCTTCTTTAATAATTTATTGTTGATTCGATTAATTCCCCTATCCCTAAACTTCTGCTCTTTTTAACAGAGCCAGGAATCTATCACTTTCTTGTCATGAAAACTATGGAGGGCTTAAAAAGTCTGAAAGAGAATTTTCTCCATCCGTGCTCATGCTTTTATCCTTCTTCCCTCCACCCTCCTGGATGGAGATTGCTATGATTATTAGCACAAATTACCCTCCCTTGTCAAATAAATATACGAGTTTAACTACTTATACATTAGACCGAAATATGTTTACTAACTAAACTCCGTTTTCAACTCCAGGAGAGGCATTTCATACTATTTTAATAGGATTTAAATTGCCTTAAAACAGCTTTTAAAGGACAGTCTCTTAACTTCGAAATTATATAAAAATTAATACCGCCTTCAAAATTACATCTAAAATTACATTTCAAGCCCTCTTTGACAACAATAGATATTTTCCGATTACTTATCCATCAGGTTTAAGTTTTGAGAGGAGTCATCAGAACTTTTTTCGCTTCGCCCTCAATAACCTCCCTAAATAAAAAGGCCCGGACTTTTCAGCCCAGGCCTCAGTAGCTTGGTGTTACGATTTTATTGATTCGTGTTATTTATCTGGATCCGCGATGAAGCCTTCTCTCATCAGCAGCTGAACTTCTTCTCTGGCTTTGCGGATGGTAGCTTCTGCCATCTTGTACAATTCATCAGCCGGTATGTCCTTACGAGCCACGCCCTGCTCAATGGCTTTGCGACCAACGGCCACTGCTTCTCTCGGGAAGACTTCCCACTCGTCCATATTGGGAATGATGTATTCTTCATGGATGCCCTTGTCTTCAGCCACCTTGGCTAATTCATAAGCGGCAGCAATGCACATTTCGTCAGTGATGGTTTTGGCTCTGACATCCAGTGTGCCGCGGAAAATTCCGGGGAAACCGAGAGAGTTGTTGATCTGGTTGGGGAAGTCGGAACGGCCGGTGGCCACAATTCTGGCGCCAGCTTCTTTGGCTTCCCAAGGCCATATTTCTGGAATGGGGTTGGCTTCGGCAAAAACAATGGGATCTTTGGCCATGGTTTTAATCCACTCAGGTTTTATGACCCCGGGTCCTGGTGTGGAGACGCTGATCAGAACATCGGCACCTTTAATGGCATCTGGGATCTGCCCCTTGATGTTCTTGGGGTTGGTTTTCAGACACATATCCCATTTTTCTTTATATTTGGTCTGAAGTGACTCGCGGTCCTCGCGGTCTTTGGCCAGAATACCTTTGGAGTCTACCATAAGCATGTTTTCGCCGTTAACTCCGGCCGCCATCAGCAGGCGGGCAATAGCAATGCCTGAAGCTCCTGAGCCGATGACCGTAACTCTGACTTCCTCAATCTTTTTGTTGACAATCTTCAGGGCGTTGATCAGGCCAGCTACAGTCACACAGGCTGTTCCCTGCTGGTCGTCGTGCCAGACAGGAATTTCGCATTCGGCTCTCAGGGTGTCCAGAATGTGGAAACATTTCGGATGGGCAATATCTTCCAGGTTGAAGCCGCCGAAGGTTGGCTGCAGGGCTTTGCAAATATAGATGAATTTGTCCGGGTCCTTTTCGTTAATGCAGATGGGAAAAGCATCAACACCACCCAGATACTTGTAAAGCAAAGCTTTACCTTCCATGACTGGCAGACCCGCCATTGCCCCGATATCACCAAGCCCCAAAACTCTGGTACCGTCGGTGATGACCGCCACGAAGTTGCCTTTGTTGGTCATTTCATAGGCTTTTTCCGGGTCCTTGTTAATTTCCATACAAGGAGCAGCCACACCAGGTGTGTACCAGATAGCAAAATCATCGAAACTGCGCACCCGGCACTTTAAAGTAATGCCAACTTTACCCCTGTAGTAGGGATGGAGCCTGAGGGCGTCTTTTGTGGGCTGTTGGGCTTTAGCCAACAGTTCTTCTACCGTTACTTTTTTCTCCATTATTACCTCCAAATTTATATTTATGAGGAATGATAATAAAATAATTAAAAATCGTAGTCAAACAAAATTTTCGTTCAGGTTAATACATGATAGCCTATCCGAGGGGAAAATTTGGAAGCGGTAGGCATGGAAAGGCATCTACTGGGATTAAAATCCAGGAAGTGACCTGTTTATTAATTCTGATGCTTGAAAATGTCTCTCCAATTATTTATAATAAACTTACCAATCGGTAAGTAACTTTTTAAAGTGTGGGAGAAAGTTTGAATGCCAAGAATTAAAACTGGCCTGAACAGTTTCAAGGGAAGTTCTAAAAAATATATTTTAGCTGTTGCCCGGCAATTTTTCTCAGAATACAGTTATCTCGGAACCTCAATGGATGACATAGCTCAGAAGTTAAACATTACCAAAGCTGCCCTTTACTACCATTTTAAAGGCAAGTCCGAAATTTATAAACATGTATTAGACGAAGTATGGTCTGATTTAAGACAGACCATTTCTCGGGCTATTGAACAATCATCTCCTCAGCAAAAATTAAGTACTCTAATAAAAAGCTATTTAGATTTCGTCTCCAGAGAAAAAAATCTGATAAAAGCTCTTATGGTGAAAGTCTCTCCTCATGATTCTCAAATTATCAACCACATTGCTTCTATTCGTGAACAGATAATCAATCTTGTTCAGCCGATAGTCGCTGAAGCCTTGTCTGCCAGCGAATCGGCTAAAAAAGTTGATATCCGAAACCTGGCTTCTTTGCTGATCAATATGATGGAAGGCCTGATTCTGGAATATTCATTCTTTAATAAAAAAATAGATTCAGAAAAAATTTCCAATTTGATTATGTCTGCTTTCCTCTTGAATTTCAGCTAAAGTCGGTAGGGATTAAATTAACGGTTAAATTGTTTTATTTATACAAATTTCCTTAAGGAAAGGAGGCCATTATGAGTAAATCATTAATAAAAGCCAAAATTAGGACCGCTCTGGCTACCAGCACTTTAAAGTTCCTGGCCAGCAAAAAAGTGTTTAGAAATATGGCTCTGAAAATTGCTGCCGAGAAAGCCAGAAAAAGTCTCATGGAATATGAGATGACCCAGGGCTCCAAATCTGAATACCTGGCCGCTGTGGAAGCTCAATATATTATTAATTTAATGCATCAAGGACTGAAAAACCTGGATAAAGGTATAATCTCTAAAGACTACTTGAAGAAAGTGGCTGAGACTCTGGGAAGGGGCATATGGGGTGAATCCAGTCGAAGCTTAGAAGCGGCCCAAAAATACAGACAAAAATACGCCATTGACCCGCCTGCTTTCTGTACTATTTCCCCTACACAGAAATGCAATCTTCATTGTTTAGGTTGTTACGCAGCCAGTAATGCGCGAACCTTAGCTTCTCTACCTTACTGGATTGTTGAACGATTGGTTAAAGAAATGCGCGACATCTTAGGAGCCAGTTTTATAGTTATTTCAGGTGGTGAGCCGTTTTTATGGAAAGATGGGAATAAAGACCTTATTTCTTTAGCCGAAGAATTTAATGACATGTTTTTCTTGGTCTACACGAACGGCACCTTACTTGATGAAGCCATGGCCAAAAAATTGTTAGAAGTAGGCAACATTACTCCGGCCATTTCTGTAGAAGGTTATGAAAAAGAAACCGACAATCGCCGTGGTAAAGGAATTTTCAATAAAATTATGGCCAACATTGAAAACCTCAAAAAATACGGTGTGGCCTTTGGTGTTTCAGTAACAGCCACAAAAAACAATTTAGATATCCTCCTTGAAAATAGATTCTACGAATATTGGTTTGAGGAAGTTGGAGCCACTTATATGTGGATGTTTCATTTGATGCCTATTGGCCGAGCAAAAGACACCATGAGTCTGGTTCTTTCACCAGAAGATCGGTTGAAGCTTTTAATTAAGTGGGAAGAACTCCTATTCAAACGTGGCTATTTTATCGGCGATTTCTGGAATAGCGGTGCCGCTAGTCGGGGCTGTATTGCTTACGGCCGTCCTAATGGCTATTTTTATGTTGATTGGAACGGTAACATAATGCCCTGTGTTTTTGTCCCCTATTACAAAGATAATCTTTATGAACTCTATCAGAACGGAAAAAGTATTGATGAAGCATTAATGAGCGATTACTTTAAGCGTGGCCGGAAGTGGCAGGAAGAATACGGCTATCTAAGCATTCCACCGGGCAATTTCTTTGCTCCTTGTTCTATAAGAGACAATCACCGATATTTTAGAGAAAAAATTCTAACTTCGGATATCAAGCCTGAAGATGAGTATGCGCGGGCCGCTTTAGAAGACCCTGAATATTACCAGAAAATGGCTGAATTTGATGAAAAAATCCATCAGCTCACAGAGCCTTTATGGAAAGAAAGAACTGCTAAAAAATATAGTTAAATTAGAAAGAATTAGAGTAGGAAAAATCAAGGAAGAAGGTGAGTAGGTTTGATTTTAATCTGGCAACCAAGAGTCCATCCGATGCTGTGTAAAAATAAAGAATAACTTGGAAATTAAATTCCCATCAGAAATCCAACTGGGCTTAAGAGCTTCTATTAATAGAGAATCTGAGGGATTAAAAAATCATAAGTCTTGTTTCTTTTGGATAATAAAATTGTGATAGTTATTTATTAGTTACCCCAGAAGTTAACCCAAAAATGCTAAAGTGCTATCGTCGTGAGACCTTAATCAGCTCAAGCTCAAGAGTTCAGGATGTGCAGGGCCAGACCATTGGCTTTGAGAGCTGCTTCGGGAATAGACTCGGACAGAGTTGGATGGATGTAGATAATTGAATCTATGTCTTTAAGTTTCATCCGTCTGGCTACGGCCATGGTCAGAACGGGAATCATCTCGCTGGCATGAGGCGCCAGGATATGGGCGCCGAGTACTTCATCTGTCTTCTTATCAGCGATAATCCGCACCAGGCCGTCAGTGCTGTCCATGGTCAGAGCCCGGCCGCTTGCCTGTAGCGGAAACTCCCCTACTTTTATTTCTAAACCCTGAGCTTCAGCTTCTTCCTGAGAAAGGCCGACGGTGGCCAGCTCCGGCTCGGTGAAAATGGCCGCGGGCACTGCCCGGTAATCAACTTTGGCTGCGTGGCCAGCCACATTTTCTGCAGCCACAATTCCATCATGATAAGCCTTGTGCGCCAGGAGTTTTCCACCCACGAGGTCGCCGATGGCATAAATGTCAGGAAGAGAAGTTTCGCCGCGCTCGTTAACTTCTATAAAATTGCCTTTTTGCTTCTTAAGAAGTGTTTCGTCCCAGATAATATCTTCAACGTTTGGACGGCGTCCGGCGGCGATGAGCACTTTTTCGGCGCTGAACTCAAACGCTTTACCGTCAGCCAGAGACATTCCTTTTAATTTAACCTCCCTGTCTGAAACTTCTGCTGTGTCAATCTTCATCTGGGTGAAAATCTTAAGGCCTTGTTTCTTCAATATTCTTTCCAGGCGCTGGGCTGAAGTTTTATCTGTGCCCGGTAAAATAGTGGGCATTATTTCCAGGATGGTAACTTCTGTACCAGCCCGCTGGTAAACACAACCCAACTCCAGACCGATAGCCCCGGCCCCAACCACCAGAAGGCTTTTTGGCACTTCATTAAGCGAAAGAGCTTCCGTGCTGGAGATTATTTTCTGACCGTCAAACCGCAGAAAGGGAAAATCAGCCGGGCGGCTGCCAGTGGCCAAAATGATTTTATCAGCTGCCAGAGAAAATTCTTCTTTTTCCGTTTTAACCAGCACCTGGCCTGGTCCCACCACTTTTCCCCTGCCTTTTATAACCTTAATTTTATTGCGCGTCAGCAGAAACTCCAGGCCCTTGACCAGCCGGTCCACTACGGCCTGTCTTCCCTGCTGAACTTTCTGCCAGCTGAGTTTTAATTCCTGAACCGGTCCTTCCAGGTTTTTATTCGTTTTAAGCTGATGATAAATGGCCGTCTGATGGAGCAGATACTTGGTCGGAATGCAACCGACGTTGATGCAGATGCCTCCGACTCTATTTTCTTCCACTACCATCACCTCAAGCCCTAGTTGAGAAGCACGCAGAGCAGCTAAATAGCCACCAGGCCCGCCACCGATGATAACTAATTTTTTCCCTTCCATAATAATCTCCTTTACCTGCGTTGTTATAAGCAGACCATAATTTTTATTGATTATACCAAAATCAATAAAGCCGTAAACCAGTGATTTTCCTCTAAAGGTTTATGCTAATTCGTTCTTAATCTTTAACTTTTTAAAGAACAGGCTATTTGTTTTTTTTTCTTACTTTTTTACTGGAATAATTTTAGTTAAGATATTTCCTAATTATATCGATTTTCAGCCCGTTTAATTTCTAATTTTCAGCCCGTTTAATTTCTGGGCCGGGAAAAGCCCTCTACCATTGTTTACCCTCTTGATTTTGTAAATTGGCCCTTTAGATTTGCGCGATAACAAGCTAACTCTTTGGCCTCCCACTCACGGACTGAAAATTTAGTTGTTGTGCCTCAGGCTAATATTTCTCTAAAAGCCTTTATAGCCCGCTCCACATCCTCATCATCAACATCCTTGTGAGTTACCAGCCTGACCCCTCCAAATACGCCTAGAGCTAGGACGCCTTTTTCCTTCAGCTTGCCGAGCAGCTCGTGAATGGTCAGACGGGGGTGGTTGAAGTAGAAAATGATGATGTTGGTTTCCACTTCTTCCGGGTTTAGGCTGATACCTGGCAGGTCGTGGATGGCTTCAGCCAGCTTTTTAGCCCGCACATGGTCATCTTTAAGCCGGTCCACCATTTTGGTAAGAGAAATTATTCCGCAAGCAGCTAGAACACCCACCTGCCTCATGCCTCCACCTAGTGCCTTTCTCAGACGGCGCGCATAATCAATAGTCTGACGGTCCGAAACCAGCATGGAACCTACCGGAGAAGATAATCCTTTGCTTAGGCAGAACATCACTGAATCGCAGTATTTGGCATATTCTTTAACAGGAACTCCAAAAGCAATAGAAGCATTGAAAATTCTGGCTCCATCCAGATGTACCTTAAGGCCATATTCATTAGCCACTTTCCTGATTTCCTGGAAAGTTTCCAGAGGCACAACTGCCCCACCCCAGTTATTATGCGTGTTTTCTAGGCAAATGAGCGAAGTCCGCGGGGTGTGAACCGAAGGCAGACGCACATGTTTCCTGATAAGTTCCGGGTCCAGAGCTCCCCTCTTTGAGGGTAGTGGTCGGGGTGTAACCCGGGAGATAAAGGTCATATGAGTTGATTCCATGTTGTAGATGTGTGACTTCTCTTCCACAATCACTTCCTCCAGCTCCCTGGTCCACATCTTCACGGCAATAGAATTGCCCATAGTCCCGGAAGGCACAAACAAAGCAGCTTCTTTGCCCATGATAGAAGCAGCCAGCTCTTCCAGTTTCTGGACGGTCGGGTCGTCGCCGAGAACATCATCGCCGACCTGGGCTTCAAACATGGCCCGTCGCATTTCTTCGGTTGGTCTGGTTACGGTATCGCTTCTGAAATCAGAAAACTTTTCCATTTTATATCTCCTTTTGATAACTACTTATGGTATTTGACGTGTATTTTTATTTGAGCAGAATATTATAAAACTTATATTCATCTATCACAACTTTTACCAGATTTTTAAAATCATCCAGTAAATCAATCTTGTTTGCCAAGTCGGGCAACTTAATTCGTGTTTACTTGGTTGTCAATCTATGATATTAATTAACCTGTTAAATTAATTTTTAGAAAAGAATACATAACCTATGGGCAATGATAAAAGTTACTGGTACCTGGATGTAATTAACGTGCTTCTGCTAATGTTAATCTTTTTTTTCAGCGGAGCAGTTATTTCTTCACAGATTATTCTGAACGGTGAAATCGTCTACGTGCCAGACATCACTGGCAAAACCATAGAACAGGCCCGCACGGAGTTAAAGAAAAGAGACCTAGGACTGGTAGTTTCCGGTTTCCAGTTCTCCAACGAGGTCCCCAAGAACCGAATTATCACCCAGTACCCAGCTCCTGGTTCCAGAATTAAAGTCAACCAAAGCATTTCCGTGATAATCAGCAGCGGCAGCGAATCAGTTTTAGTCCCGAACTTTGTGGGCAAAAGCTTGGAAGAAGCTGTCTCGCTCATGCGCCGAATAGGTCTTAACCGGGGATTGCTAAGTCAAATTCATTCTCCGAGATACCCGGCCGGGAGGATTATTGCTCAGTTTCCCTCTCCTGACACCGAAGTGGAACGCAACAGTCAGGTTAACTTTCTGGTAAGCCAGGGAGAATCGGAACCTACCTTCCTGATGCCTGATTTCATAGGGAAAAATGTGGACCGGGTAGTTACGTTTATGAAAAAGGCCGGCTTCAAGGTTGAAGATATACGATACGTTTATTATCCCGGACTGGAAAAGGGTGTCATCATCAAGCAGTCACCGCCGGGCGGTTATCCGATTCAGAAAAGGAATCCCATTCATCTGGAGGTAAGTCGCTAATATGTACTTTATTGCTCCTTCTATCCTTTCGGCCGATTTTTCCCGCCTGGCTGAAGCAGTGAAAATGGCCGAAGCTGGCGGGGCTGATATGGTTCACCTGGATGTCATGGATGGCCATTTTGTGCCCTCCATCACCTTCGGTCATCAGTTAGTGGCTGCCCTGCGTGAGAAAACTATCCTTCCGCTCAACGTCCATCTGATGGTGGATAACCCTAGGGAGATGATTCCGCTTTTTCTGGAAGCTGGCGCAGATTGGCTGTCCTTTCATCTGGAAACTTCCAGACACGTGCACAAAGACCTGCAGACCATTAAAGAAGCTGGCCGAAAAGCTGGCTTGGCTCTTAACCCGGCTACGCCGCTTGCTTTGCTCAGCGAAGTTCTGGAAGAGCTAGATTTCGTTGTGGTTATGACCGTAAACCCGGGCTGGGGAGGCCAGAAATTTATCCCTGCCACCAGGGGAAAAATCCGGAGTTTGAGCCAGTGGATAAAAGAAAAAGAACTGGCCACACTCATTGCCGTGGACGGCGGGGTAAAGCTTGATAACCTGGCTGAACTGTTTTCTCTTGGTATGAACATTGCCATTTGCGGTTCTTCGGTCTATAACGATCCAGAACCGGTTGAAGTCATAAAAAAGATGAAAGCTGTGGCGCGGGACTTTAGCCACCGGATCTCTGAAAATAAATGAGGTGCTGAGGATGAAAAAACAATTTACTTTCACCTGGATCTTGCTTTTAATCTTTCTCTCTTATACGGTCTCTTCCTGCCACAAAAAAGAACTGTCCGTGGAAACTCTGCCAGAGGAAACTCTTTCTTCTGATGAAGCGCTGTTCAAACTGGGCGAAGAATATCTAAAGAAAGACACAGAAAAGGGTATTTTGTTTTTACGTCAGGTTATTGATTCTTTTCCTAAAAGCTTCTACGCCCAGAGAGCTAAAATTCTTATTGCTGATACCTATTTTAAGAAAGGTGATGAAGCTAACCTGATTCTGGCTGCTGCTGAATACCGAGAATTTATCAACCTTTATCCTACAAGCCCATCAGTTCCCTACTGCCAGTACCAGATTGCCATGACCTACTACAAAAACGCTCTGAAGCCAGGCCGGGACCAAACCAAAACCATCCAGGCTCTGCAAGAATTCAGGAAAGTAGTAGCTAACTACCCCAACAGCGAATACGCGCGCCAAGCTGAAGAAAAAATCAAAGATTGTGAACAGCGTTTGGCTGAGCACGAATTTCTCATCGGCGAATTTTATTATAAATCCAAAGCTTACCGAGCTTCTATCGGCCGTCTGCAGGATATTTTAACCAAGTATCCTGATTTTAAAAAAATGGATGCAGTTTATTTTTACATAGCCGACAGCTACTTCCAGAGTCGAAACTACGAAGCCGCTTTTCCGTATTTTACTAAGTTGGTAACAGATTACCCGAACAGTAAATTTGTAAAAAAAGCTCAAGAAAGGCTTAAAACCATAGAGGAAATCAGGAAGAAAAAGGACAGCAGCAAGGATAAAGAAAGCCAAGAACAATAAAAAAAAATTTTATTTAAAATAGGTAAGCAAAAAGGAGGTCTAATGGCCAAAAAGAAAATTATCGATTTAATTATATTGATAGTTATTATTTCCTTGACTTCCACTGGACTTTTTGCCCAGCGCAGCCTTCAGGATAAGTCCTCAGGCTGGTCTGTAGGGTTGATGAGTGGGTTTTTTTCGCGCGGCATAAAATGCGACACACAGATTATCACTATGAACACTCCAGCCGGCCTTCTGCTGGCTAAAGGTCAGAACCTTGGCTGGACGGTTGACCTGAGTTTTTTTGCCGGATATGGCAACTCTGGACTTAACGGGATACTCTTTGACCGACTTCCGGTTTCACTTGATTATCAAGCTGGCGGTATAGGCGGGTGGTTATTTGGTGTAAAAGCAGACTGGCCCATTTTTAGCGTTGGCGATTATACCTTTGGCTTGAGCGCTGACCTGATGACCTTTTTGGGAGAGAAAAAAAGCTTCTCCCTGGAAGGCTTTGCTGAACCAGGTAATGCCACCATTCAACCCAACTGGTCGCAGGCATCCAGTGGATTTTTCCTGTTGTATGATGGTCTGGAAAAAATTCAGCCTTTTCTCATCGCCGAAGCCTCCTTTTTCTGGGGCACTTTCAAGGCTACGGAAACCATCTCTGACCTAACTGGCAGTCAGGGGCAAAAACTTAAAGCTTCTGGCCTGCTGAGGCTGACGGCTGGCGGTAACTACAAACTGGCAGAAAATTTCCTTCTGGTTCCCTCGCTGACCGTTTATCCGGCCAGCAAGACAGCTATATCTGCCGAACTCAGCCTGCTTTATTCTTTTTAAATTAGAACAGGAGAAAGCCCATGAAAAATAAATTTTTTAAGGCAATAAGCCAAAGGATATTTGTTGTCCTGACTCTAGCTCTCCTGGTAGTTATCTCGCTGAACTTAACTGTTCAGTCTTCAGTGGTTCAAAAAGTGGACCGGTTCAGAATCCAGTTCGATAAAAAAATTCAAAAATTGCCCACTGATTCCTCAATAGTGCCCTCTTCTCGAAGAGGTAAGTTAAAAGCTCTTGGCCTTGTTTCAGCCACTGTCTCAGACAAAAACTACTCAGCGGAAAAAATAATAGTAAAATTCAGACCTCAGATGAGCATCCAGGCTGTTAATTCCATCCTGCAGGCTTATAACACCCGGCCGGAAAAATTAATTCCCCGGATCAACGTTCATGTAGCCAGGGTAGTAAAACCAGCCACTGTAGAAGAGACTCTGTTTGCTTTGCAAAAAAATCCAGATGTGATCTACGCGGAACCAGTTTATAAACTTTGGTTATGCGAGACACCAAACGACCCGCTTTTCCGTCACCAGTATGCACTTTATAACCCTGGCGGGGTTCTCCAGATTCCAGGCAGCCCCTCAGGCACCAGTCGGGCTGATATCAAAGCCACTTCGGCCTGGGACTACGCCAAAGGTTCAGAAAACTTACTGGTAGCCGTCCTTGATACTGGAGTTGATTACAACCATCCTGACCTTAAGAATAAAGTCGTCTCCCATGGGAAAGATTTCGTCAACAGCGATGATGACGCTTATGATGACCACTGGCATGGCACCCATGTCTCGGGCATCGTTGCCGCAGAAACTAACAACGCCGAAGGTATAGCGGGGGTCGCCTGGTACTGCAAAATTCTGCCAGGTAAAATTATTAGCGCAGCAGGTGAAGGCGACTACGACTGGCTGATTGAAGCCCTTATCTGGGCGGCTGATTTTGAGCAGAATGGAAAGAAGGTCGGAGTAATCAACATGAGCATCGGCGGTGACCAGCCTTCCCTGGCTCTGGAAGAAGCTCTCGAGTACTGTTTCAACAAAGGAATTGTCCTGGTGGCTTCTACCGGAAATGACGGCGGGCCAGTGCTCTACCCCGCTGCTTATGACCAGTACTGCCTGGCAGTTGGCGCTAGTGATTACAACGACCTGATAGCTGATTTTTCCAATTACGGGCCAGAAGTGGATGTGGTTGCCCCGGGAGTCTGGATTTTGAGCACTTTTCCCATGGCTCTCACTGAACCTGGCTATCTTCCCTATGCTTATGCCAGCGGCACCTCTATGTCTGCTCCTCATGTAGCGGGTCTGGTAGCTCTCATAAAATCAAAAAAGCCCTGGCTATCTCCGGCTGAAATCATGAAAATCATAAAATACACAGCTGATGATGTGGCCACATCCGGCCGAGATGATTATGCTGGCTACGGAAGGATAAATTCAGAAAGAGCCTTAAAACCCTATCGCCTAAAATAAAATTATTACACGCACAGAAGAATTTTAAACCGGAATTGAAAAATATAACAAAAAAAATATATTAAAAAGGCTAAGGTTAAGAAAAAATATGCTCAGGTACCTGAGGAT
>JACIYK010000349.1 GCA_014359965.1 Candidatus Aminicenantota bacterium | reverse complement strand
ATAACCATCCTTTGTTTTTTAATATAATTAATTAAGTTTTTTAAGTCAAACAATTTTTTGCCTAATGATAAATTGACTATTTTACAAAATAATCATTTATTTCGTTCTTGAAATTGCCAGCTTTAACTTTTATCCTTCTCCAGCTGGTTTAATTATTTTCTTAGCTCAATTTAAAAAATAAATTCACCACTACTAATTTAAAAACTTGATTTTATTAGATTGATTTGTTAACTAATTCAATCAGGAGCAAGAAAAATGAGCGAAAAAATAAACCGCCGTGATTTCTTGAAACTAACGGCAGTTGGAACTTTAAGCCTGCCGCAGGTTTTCTCTTTTGTTTCCTGCCGAAGGTCAAGTTCCAGACCCAATATTATCTTCATCCTGTCCGACGACCACGCCTGTCAGGCTATCAGCACTTACGGCAGCCGTCTTATACAGACTCCACATCTTGACAGATTGGCTCAGGAAGGAATTCGTTTTGACTGTAGCTTCGCTACCAATTCTATCTGTGCGCCCAGTCGGGCTTCTATTCTTACTGGTCAATACAGCCATCAGCACGGAGTCATCGATAACAGCTTAGAAATGAAATCTCAGGAAGGGACTTTTCCGGTTCTTTTCAAAAAAGCCGGCTACCAGACTGCTCTGGTAGGGAAATGGCACCTAAAGGCTACTCCTGTTGGCTTTGATTATTTCTCCATCCTACCCGGCCAAGGACATTACTACAACCCTGACTTCATTGAAAAAGACCGAAAATACCAGGAACATGGTTACGTCACTGATATTATCACAGAAAAATGTCTGGCCTGGATTAAAAACCGAGATAAAAGCAAGCCATTCCTGTTATTAATGAACCACAAGGCACCCCACCGCAACTGGATGTCAGGGCCGGAAACCCTCCACCTTTTTAGAAACGAGAACCTACCGGTGCCGGAAACTTTCTTTGACGATTACCGCACCAGATGTGAGGCCGCCCGCAGTCAGGAAATGACAATTGCCAACCATGCCTACTTATCTTACGACCTGAAACTTTTCCCCTTAAACACCGAAGAAATAAACGAGCGGGAGAAAACCGGCCTGGCTTACTGGAATTCTGTATTTAACCGCCTAACTGACGAACAGAAGAAAACCTGGGAGGAAGCCTACAGAGATGAGAATGAAGAATTCCGAAGGAAATAGCTTGAAGGACAGGAGCTGGCTTTATGGAAATACCAGCGCTACATCAAGGAT
>JACIYK010000348.1 GCA_014359965.1 Candidatus Aminicenantota bacterium | reverse complement strand
GGTCAATATATCGACGGGTCTAAATTTGCCAATAAGAAATTTTTTTGCCTCGGCCGAGTTTTGTTTCTGGGTGGAGGCCAGGTAGTTAAAAATGCTGTTTATTCGTTTGACCCGCAGAACATAAATATTACGTTCAGAGTGCCTGTTAAGCTGTGGTTATTAATCCTTTGTTTAAAAGACGGGCAGACCAAAAGCAGATTAATTTACCAACCAGGATTTTAGGCGACACCTTGATAACTTTGGAACCTAAACAAAGAACAATTAGATAGACCTATCCATAACTGGTGCAGGATAAGGTTATCTTTCTCTGGAATACTGGAATAAGATAACTGGTCATGAGTGTAGCGGTATCCAGACGTATGGCTCCTGATATTATGTTAGAATATAAATTAGTTGTGGTCAGAAAATCCCTTGGCGGGTTTTAGGATATAGGCATGATGAGAATGGCCCTGCGTGTGATTAAAAATAATTTATCAATTTCTGTATTAGTATCTGCTGTCATCATCATGTTCAGTCTGCTGATATGGCTTTGGTTATCTCCGCTGCCTGCCGCCATTAATGGACAGGAAAAAGTCCAGGGCCAGCAAAAGGAAGGGGCAAACACTCCCATAAGTTTTGACCTTTCTGTGTTTGGCCCGGATGGAATGAGCGATTTAACTGAGGAGCAGAAAAGTAAATTATTTTCTGGTGAAGTAATTATTACTTCTTCTCCGGATATTAAGCCAAACTATCAGACTATCGTCTCAGCTGCCATATTATTTCCACGTTCGGTGGAAAAAGTCTGGGCCGTGCTTTCCGCTCCTGAGCGACAGGCGGAATATCTGGAAGAAATTGATAAGTTAAAAATAATTGAACAAGTGGCTGACTATAACAGGATAGAATTTCTGGTCAGGATAATGGGCCAAAAGATGAGGTATACGGTTATTCATCACTTTGAACCGGGAGAATATTTTTTCTGCTGGGAACTGGATCGCTCTGTCCATAATGATTTGAAGGAACTTTATGGTTTCTGGAAGCTTTATTCCGTAGGTGATAAAACCGTAGGACGCTACGGAAGCTATATCCAGCTGGCTTTTCCTGTCCCTGATTTCATAAAAAACTGGCTTTATAAAAAAAACCTGCGTTCTTCTCTGAAAAAGGTAATTGATTATGTGCTTGCCCAGACCGGGGGTGGGGAGAACGAGCGATAAACATTGTAATCCGAGAACTGAAGCCAAGCCCGGGATAAGTAAAAGGAGATGGGAAGAAAGCTGCTCTGGCGCAGACCCCAGCACTT
>JACIYK010000347.1 GCA_014359965.1 Candidatus Aminicenantota bacterium | reverse complement strand
TCTACTCATCAGATTAATCCAGTCATCACCTTGTATTCTCCGATTAAAGGCAAAGTGGTAGAGATTAAAGTGGTGCCAGGAGAAATGGTGGACCAGGCCAAAGACATGATGGTTATTGTTGACCCGAGGGTCTTGTGGGTTGATGCCGAAATATTTGAAAAAGATATCGCCAGGGTTCACCCGGGACAAAAAGTAGAAATTACCGTGCCTGCTTATCCGGGAAAGACCTTCGTTGGTCGTATCAGCTACGTTGGCGATGTTTTGAAAGAAGAAACCCGGACCATTACGGTTAGAACTGAGGTGGAGAATAAAAACCTGGAGCTGAAACCTGGTATGTTTGCTACTTTGAAAATCAACTTAAACGGTGACCGGAAAGTCCTGGCTGTGCCCGAGGCGGCCGTTTGTGACCAGAAGGGTGAGAAGTTTGTGTTTGTTCCTCAGGGTGAGGGGTTCGAGCTGAGAAAAGTTGAGTTGGGCGCCAGGCAAGATGGGTTTTACGAAGTGATCTCTGGGCTTAAAGAAGGAGAACTTGTAGTAACCACCGGAAGCTTTCAACTGAAATCAAAGCTTTTTGAATCTGTCCTTAAAGAAGCCATTCACGATTGAAGCTGGCTCCAGAACAGGAGGCAAATATGATTAATAGAATTATAGATTTTGCTCTCAAGCACCGGGTCTTGACTATTTTCCTGGTCCTCCTGATATGCCTGTTCGGGGTGGTTTCTTACCTGCGCTTGCCCAAGGATATTTATCCAGATTTGAATGCGCCTTTGGTTAATGTCATTACCGAAAACCCGGGCATGCCTTCTGAGGAAGTTGAAAGGCTGATTACTTTTCCCCTGGAAAGCTTGATGGCCGGGACACCCGGAGTGACCAGGATTCGTTCTGAATCAACCACCGGAAATTCCCTGGTGACCGTGGAATTTGACTGGGGAACTGATATCTACCGTGCCCGTCAGATTGTCTCCAGCAAGCTGGACCTGGTTTCTGGACGCCTGCCGGCTGGAACAACGCTTCCTGTACTTGGTCCCATAAGTTCACGCATGGGGGAAGTTTTTGAGTTTGTGGTCACAGGAGAGAACATAGACCCGATGGAACTGCGGACAGTGGCTGATTGGACGGTCAAACGGCGTCTCCAGAGTGTAGCCGGAGTTTCTTATATTATTAACCTTGGTGGTTATGTTCGCCAGTTCCAGATTCTGCTACAACCGGAGATGCTTTATAACTACCGGCTAACTATTGATGATGTGCGACGGGCAGTAGAGATGAGCAATAGGAATTT
>JACIYK010000346.1 GCA_014359965.1 Candidatus Aminicenantota bacterium | reverse complement strand
CGGGTGGTTCTGGTCGAAGTAAACCTCTCATAATGTCCTAAGTCCAGGTCTGTTTCCGTCCCATCATCTGTCACATAGACTTCACCATGCTGAAACGGGCTCATGGTGCCAGGGTCTAAATTCAGGTAGGGGTCGAATTTTTGCAAAGTAATTTTATAGCCATGAGATTCCAGCAGTAAGCCAATTGAAGCAGCTGCCAGTCCTTTGCCCAGGCCAGAAATTACACCACCAGTAACAAAAATAAACTTGCTCATCCTGTTTCCCTTTGAATAACCTGAACTTTTTTAATTTGATTATAAAATTTTTTTCCTAAGAAAACAAGGATATTTTAACAGGAATAAAGTGCAAAAATATTACTAGAAGGCAAATAATTTGCAGAATAGTATTTAAATTTTAACTAAAGATAAGTCTATAGCGAGGTTTTTTTATTGATTGCTAAAAATAATAAAAGGAAGAGCCCCATCAACTTAAGATTACTTTTTTTCAGCAGGAGAAGCCTGTTTTGTGGTGGCTACATCGGTTGTCTGGCAGCTTGCCTCCAGGTAAGCTCCTTCTTCAACCATCAAACGTGGGGTAACCAGGCTACCAAAAACCCGCCCCTTGCTGTGGATTTCAATTTTTTCTTTTGCCTGAAGATTTCCTCTAATTTCGCCGTTTATGATAAGCTGACCCACTTGGACATCAGCTTCTACCTTGCCTTTTTCCCCGACAATGAGCAGAGAATCGGAAAATATTTTTCCCTGGAAGTATCCTTCTATCCTGAAGGAACCTTTAAAATTTAATTCTCCCTTTAATTCGGTTCCCTGGTCTATCAGACCAGCCAGTTTGTGTTCTTCTACGATTTCCCTGATTTTTTCTTTTTCTTTCATCATTTAACTCCTTTTATCTTATCATAAACCCGGTTAAGGTCATCAAGTGAAAAATAAAATATCCTTATTGAACCTTTCTGTCTGTTTCCGCTGATTACCACTTTGGTCCCAAAGTGTCTTACCAGCTCTTCTTCCAGGGCTTTCAAGTCAGGGTCTTCCAGTGATTTCTGTATTCTGGGAGCTTTGGTTTTGTATTTCTGGACAATTTTTTCTGTTTCTCGGACAGAAAGCCCTTTTTTGACCACCAGGTTTGCCACTTCAATTTGTTCTTGTTCATTTTCCAGAGATAAAATAGCTCGCGCATGACCCATTGAAATTTTTTCTTCGCGGATGAATTCCTTGACTTCTTCTGGCAGCTTGAGCAATCGCATGTAATTAGCCACAGAAGCCCGGTCTTTTCCAACTTTGTCAGCAATTTCC
>JACIYK010000345.1 GCA_014359965.1 Candidatus Aminicenantota bacterium | reverse complement strand
CTTTCGAAGCCTCATCCAGAACATTCTGGTCCCGGATTAACACTACCAGGCTCCTGTCTCCGGTCCTGGTTCTGGTTTCGGCTGCCAGCGACTGCTTGAGCCACTCTGGCTTGACCAGAGTTACTCCGAGGGTGGCGCCAACGGATCCCCTGAGGAAATCCCTGCGAGTCAAAGTTTTTTTCTTATCACTCATTTTCCCCTCCGTCTTCCTCCTTTATTTTTGCCAAAATTTAACTTCAGTTCAAGTTATTTCAGAAGATTAGCTGAGAGAAAAGTTCTTTCACGGAAATCTCGTCTGGAGCTTCAAAAATCAGAGCCAGGTAGTTTTTAGCAAGTTTCCAGCCCAGCCAGCCGTCTTCCACCTGAATGGCTTTTTCTGGTTCTCCCGTTAGTTCTGCCTTATCTGTCAGATAGGTGCTGACAAAATCAGCCAAAGCCTGCCTGGCTTTCTGGTTGTCCTGGTATTTGATAACCATCATTCTGCTTGCTTGACCGCTTTTCGCTCTAACCCATTCGGTGTAGAGTCCTTCACAGTCCGGCCCGAGGTGAAGGATGTTCTCATGGCTCAGGTAATATAGAGAATTTAAAATCAGGTGAGAGTGGAAATAGCTGGTTCTATCTTTTTTAACCTGCCAGCTGGATGAGGGTTTAGGCTTCAGGACCTTAAGCATCTCAGGTAAAGTCGGTGGCAATCCCCGGGTGGCGATGATCTTTCCTATTTTTATGATTGTTTCTTTTATTTCCGGCGTCTCCCTTGAAGCTAGGATACGAAGGTAGAGATTATCCACCCTGGCCCGGAGCAGGCCTTCCCCGTACAGAGCTGTGTAAGTGGGGCAGACGGGGTTTTCTGCTAAAGGCGAGAGTTTCTCATTCAGCCTGATGGCTTCGCCGGTCCAGTCAAGAGAAAGAAGACCGAAAGTTTCATCCGGATGCTGCATCTCGTAAACTTCGACTAAGATTTCTTCTTCGTTTTCTTTTGGGGTCTGGTAACGCCAGACCATCAGCTGGTTGAACTTGTAAGCCAGATAGAGTTCACCACCACCATCCATGTAATCAAAAATCGTCTCCCTGGTAACCTTCTGAGGCGCACTGGCCAGTTTCCAGCCATCTATTGATTCTGGCAGAGCAAATTTATCGGCTTTCAGCATGGTTTTTTCTCCTTTAGAGCAGGCAGCCAAAGAAATCAATAAAAATAATAATAAAGAAGCAATGATAAATGCTGGAAGGGGGTTAAAAGAACGTTTAAAATTCATTTTACCGATTCTCATTCCGTTAAACCAGCTTGATTTTAACTTTAT
>JACIYK010000344.1 GCA_014359965.1 Candidatus Aminicenantota bacterium | reverse complement strand
GTATTTCTTGTATATTTTACCACCTATGGAAGTGGTAAATCTATTGATAGCCTCATTATCTTCCAGCTGCCAAGACATTTCTGCCCATTCATAACCCCGGGCCAGAGCATTCTTCTCCAGCTGATCATAGAGTAAATAAGCCAGACCCGTATGTTGTACTTCTGGCACGACTCCAAAGACCACGGCCCGCATGCCTTTTATTTTTTTCCTATTCCTTAAAAGTTTGAAAATACCGAAAGGAAATAACCGACCGTTCAGGTCTTTTAGAATTTCATTGTAATTAGGCAGACCAAAAGCAAAGCCCACTTCTTTACCCTGATGCAAAGCAAAAATCACCAGATGTGGGTCGGCAAAACTTTTCAGCCTCTTAGCCATAAACTTCATCTCATTTTCTGTCCATGGCACAAAACCCCAGTTTTTGGCCCAGGCCCGGTTGTAAATATCAGCCACAATTTTCACTTCCTCATAAACCCTTTTCATGTCAACTATTCTGAGAGAAAAGGAATTATCTGATTTTACTTTTTCAATCACCTTTCTGACTTTTTCTCTGGTTTCATGGTCTCTGGTCATCTTGAAGGCAAACAGGTCTTTGGCTTTAGCCAGGCCACACTTTTCCATAAGCTCATTATAATAAGGCGGGTTGTAAGGCATCATGATAACCGGGGGCTCATCAAAACCTTCTAGTAGAAAAGCGCACTCATCGTTCATGGACAGATTCATCGGACCGCGGAGAATTTCCTGGCCCCTTTCCCTTCCCCACTCCGCCACCTTCTCCAGCAGGGCCCTGGCTATTTCCAGGTCATTAAAGCTCTCATAAAGACCAAAAAAAACGACTTTTTCCTGATGACGTTCATTATGATTATAATCAATTATGGCGGCGATGCGTCCGCCTATTTCACCATCTTTTCTAGCCAGAAACAACTCCATTTCCGCATGTTCAAAAAAAGGATTCTTTTTCTTATTAAGCTTCTCTTTCATTTCCAGCAACAACGGTGGAACCCAGTTTGGGTAATCACGATAAACTTTCCAGGGAAAAAGAAGAAAATTTTTTAACGCCTTCTTGTTATTTACTCGTTCGACTGAAACAGCGGCCATTCTTTCCCTCGCTTATTTTTTTGATAATTCTACCAAATCTCAAGCAAAATTGCAGTAAATATTTAAAGAAAGAGGAAGTACAGAGAATTGAACAAATAATGGTAAAATGATACAAAAAGAGATAAAGAAATAAGGAGAAGCTATGAAAACAATCAATAATTTTTATGAACTTGAGCCTAAAGACCTGAGATGGACATGCCCCCTGG
>JACIYK010000343.1 GCA_014359965.1 Candidatus Aminicenantota bacterium | reverse complement strand
ACCCACGCTCCTTCAATATAAAAAGGCATTTTTTTTAAAGTTCCCACCGGCCAGACAGTA
Organism: Candidatus Aminicenantota bacterium; assembly: GCA_014359965.1. Lineage (GTDB taxonomy): Bacteria > Acidobacteriota > Aminicenantia > Aminicenantales > Saccharicenantaceae > Saccharicenans. The sequence continues at coordinate 1,262 of JACIYK010000343.1, read as the reverse complement.
TCAGTATGACCAAGCAGAAGAATGGGTTTATCTTCCGTTTTTACACGGGGAATAAATTCAATCAGGTAAAAATCTCCTGTTTCTTTCTGAGGCATTTTTTTAATTTTGAGCCCCAGGTTGGAAATTTCTTTAACTACGGCCTCAGAACAGATGTCTACTGCTTTTTTATTTGTGGTCGGCGATTCAAGCTGTACCAAATTTTTCAGAGTTCTGATCATTTCTCCTTTTATAGAACGGTAATAGATTTGCCAGTCCATAAAAACGTCCTCCTCACCACATGGCAGTCTTTATTATATCTGTTTATGGAAATAAAGAAAAAGAATTTATGAGCGGACAAATACTGGTTTTTTGTAACCGGGCAATAGCAGTTTTTAGGCGAAAAAAAATTCATGATGATTGCAGCATGATATTGATTTGGCAGACAAAATACTCTAAATTTAAGTTATGAAATTCAGGTCTGTCAGTTTATTAGTCTTACTTTTTTCTTTTATTGCCTTTTTGACCATCAATCTACCTGGAGAAATCTACTTTCCTTGGGAAAAAGCTTTTGCTGGAGCCCTGGACCCAAAAGCCTGGCCGGGCATAGTGATTGTTCCCCAGTCTGGAACAGCTTTTGCTTTTTGCCCGAAAGTCTATCGGCAGGAAAAATCGGCTGAGTTCCATGATTTTTTCTACCTGGTCAGTCAGGTTGGTCCACATTCACCAGACGGGCTTTATGCCCAGGTAAAATTTGACCTGCATCTGCCATTTAAAAAGGGAAGGGAGACACCGGTCTTTCTCAAACCTGCTTTACGTGAGTATGAAATGTTGGTGGAATGGAGTAGAAGGGAAGAAGAAACAATCATTGGCCGGTACCATTTTCCTGACCTAATTGACCGGGTTACCCTGATTTTTTATTTTCCCTGGGATACCAGCGGCCGTTATGAATATAATAACGAATCCAGCAGCGTTCATGGTAGAAGTCAGGAGAAAAACAACCTTCGTTACTTATGCTGGCTGAGCCTTAAGCCTGAAAAAATTGAAACGGTGGGAAAACAGCTGCATTTAACCTTCAAGATTAACAAAAACAAAGACCTTTACTTCGTAGCGGCCACCGGTACTTCATTTACTGAAATAAAAAACCGCACGGTTAGCTTTTACCGGTCCCGGACAATAGACGGTATTTTAAATGATGAAAAAAAAGCCTATGAGAAGAAAAGGTTTAAGGTTAAAGGACTTTATGAAGGAGTGGCGGAAGCCATAACCAATAATCTGTTCTGGAT
>JACIYK010000342.1 GCA_014359965.1 Candidatus Aminicenantota bacterium | reverse complement strand
GTTCCTTAATCTGGTACCTGGCCTACCAGACCGCCCTTCCCTTAGCCTTTCCGTAGCTTAGTTTCTTTTTAGCCCGGCCAACTCTTTAGTTTCAAACCTGTTTCTTCAAATAGTTCAAGAAAGCCTTTACCTGTTCGGCTCGGGAAGAATCAGGGTCAATTTTTAGGTACTTTTCAAAAGTTTCAATAGCTTCCTTGTTTTTTTGAAGATTAAGATAGGTCAAACCCAGCTGGTAAATGGCATCGGTAAAATTCTTGTCCTTTTCCACTGCTTTCTGATAATAAACCAGCGCTTCTTTAAACTGGCCACTGTTGTAGTAAATGGTCCCGATGTTATAAATGACTACCGGGTCAGAAATTTTATTTACGTCTACCTTTCCATACCATTCAAAAGCCTTTTCCGTCTGACCACGGTTCTGATAAGTATTCCCGATAGCGATCATGGCATCAGTATTGTCAGGATCTTTCTCAAGTATCTTCATATAGGCCTGTTCAGCCAGGTCATATTTTTCCTGGGCAAAATAGCAGTTGCCAACGTTTTTCCAGATAGGATAAGCATCAGGGTTTTCAGCTAAGATTTTTTCAAAGACAGCCCGGGCTTCATCATATTTCTTTTCATCAAAAAGTTGATTGCCTTTCTCTAACTGTTCTCTGATCTCATCCGTCACTATTAGGCCTTCTATCTTCTTCAGAGCAATCTTAATTTCCGGATTTTTTTTAAACTCCTGAAGCTCAACGCTGATTTTCTTCGGAGCATAGCCTACCTTTTCAAAATCAATGTACCATTGACCACCGCGAATCCAGGGAGCAATCCACTTGCCTTCTTTATCAGTTTTCACGCTGAAACCCTGTTGTTCCTTAACATAAAATAATTTTACGGTCACGCCTTCTAAAGGATTTCCTTCCTCGTCTGTTACCACGCCAGCAACACGCCCCTTCCCCTTATATACCTGAGAATAAACCAACCCAACAAGGATAAATAAAGCCAGAGCCATAACCAAGGTTTTTTTCATCTAAAACCTCCGAATCATATTCATAATCAATAATTTCAGCTTAATAATTCTATCATATCTTAAAATCAAAAAAAAAGTTTAACAACTCTCATGACGGTCTTTAACCTTCTGATGCTCTTACCTGCAGCAGTAGTACAGCCTAAAAAAACTTTTATTAAAAAGTTTCTAAGAGCCACTTTTTAAAGAAAAGATATATTAAAAATATTTTTTATATCTATTATCATCCTCAAAACGAAAAGTTTTTTCATCGAAATTGGAAGCCATTTTTAATTCTTTAATGCTATTATTATCAATTTTTGTTTTCCAAATT
>JACIYK010000341.1 GCA_014359965.1 Candidatus Aminicenantota bacterium | reverse complement strand
TCAGCGAATGCGGACATGCCTACGATGCTTTCCGCTGGACAGCCCACAACATCATGAAAGTACCGGCCGGAGTGAAAATTGTTCACATCACTGAATACATCCATGAGCTCTGGAAAACAGGCCGAATTAAACTGAAAGAAGGTGCCTTTGATTCTGAAACCATTACCTTCCATGATTCCTGTAAGATCCAGCGCCGAGGTGGTATTATCAAACAGCCAAGAGAAATACTAAAAGTGCTGGCTCCTTCGAGCTTTAAGGAAATGACACCCAACAAAGAGCAGTCCATGTGCTGCGGAGGCGGAGGCGGGGTCATCTCCATTAAAGAAGCTGATGCTAATCGCTATGCCGTTTTTGAGATGAAATTAGAACAGCTTCAGGACATTCAGGCCAAAGCGGTTTGTATGGTCTGCAGCAACTGCCGCCTGCAGTTTGTGGACAGTCTGGCTCATTTCAACTCCACCATCAAAGTCCATGGCCTGGCTGAGATGGTGGCCAAGGCTCTGGTTTGAAAGGAAAGGAGGGCAAAATGGCATCTTTCAATTTAACACCGGTAGAAAAAGGCATCCTCAGGTGCCGGCATACGGGGCCGTTTACACCTGCAGATATTCAGGCTTTAACTGTTTTTTTCAGAGAATACTCGGGCAAGTTACTCATAGACCTCAGCGGCTCAGACCCTTCAGAATGCCTGCGCCACATCAAACATTTGCGGCCGATAATGCCTACAGCCGCCATTTTTGGAGCTGACATAGACCCCAAAATACTGGAAATAGACAGGAGCTACTACGCCAATGAAGTCCGCTGGTTTAAGACCGAGCAGGAAGCCCTGGAATGGCTTCGTAACCAGTAAGGCCAAGGAGGTAAAAGATGGCTAACAGAATCGTTATTGACCCAATTACCAGGATAGAAGGGCACTTAAGAATTGAAGCGGCCCTGGATGGAAACAACACCATCAAGGAAGCTTACTCCGCCGGCACCATGGTACGCGGCATTGAAAACATCCTGAAAAAGCGCGACCCGCGCGACGCCTGGGCCTTTGCCCAGAGAATCTGCGGCGTCTGCACCACGGTCCATGCCATAGCTTCCATCCGGGCGGTGGAAGATGCCCTGGGTATTAACATTCCCAGAGCAGCCAACCTAATGCGGAACATGATTGTGGCCCAGCAGTTTATCCATGACCATGTGATGCACTTCTACATACTCCACGCCCTGGATTTTGTGGATGTGGTCAGCGCCCTGAAGGCTGACCCCAAAAAAGTTTCTGAAATACAGCAGAGCCTTTCGGGCTGGCCTAATTCCTCGCCGGCTTATTTCGCTGAAGTGCAGAAAAAAGTCAAAGCCATCG
>JACIYK010000340.1 GCA_014359965.1 Candidatus Aminicenantota bacterium | reverse complement strand
TCAGCCGCCGCTTCATTCAACCAGTCAAGTCCATGAGGCCAGGTTCCGTGGTTAAGCACATAAGGAATATGAGAATGTAAAACTAAACAGAAATATTTTTTGCTCTTCATCAGGTCCTTTTCAGCTTCCCCGTTTTGATTTTATTTTTGAATAATTATATCACATTAACCCAGAATAACAACTGTTTTACCGGTATGATTTAGGGATAAGTTTATTTTTTAGATATTTCAGCTAATTTTAAATTAAGCTTGCGCTTTATTCCTGGCTCCAGCTCCAAACGCCAGACCAGATGAAAGCTGAGGCCTTGAGTAATGACCTCAAAATCTTTTTCCGATTGAGAGACAGTTTTAACTGGAAAATTCCAGATTTCTGAAACCTCCTCAGCTTCTAAGGCCAGCCTTTCCTCGTAAAAAATGATTTTATTTTTATCCAGTTTAAAATCGTTTTCAAAAAGTGCTAGATTCCATTCTGAGATAAAAGTCAAGGTAATCTGGCTCTTTTCCAGGTTTTCTATTTCGTACTCAAACCTTAACCCATCCTGGCTGGGAATTATTTTTTTGCTCAGATTTATTCTGGCTAGTCCCTGGCTACTATTCACTTCTGCAGACCTGTTGGCCACAAGAGCTGTTCCCTGCCACCTGACCTCAAAAGGTTTTTCGACAAACGGACCAGGTGACTGGGCATAATCTGACTCGTAAAACTCAGGAGTCAGGTTAACCGGATAGACCCTTTCCAGGAAGGAAAATCTTTGATAACTATCAAACTTTAACCACTTTTTTATTTCGTCAGATAGTACTCTCGGTAGTTCATGTATAGACTTGCCTGTGCCGGATTGATCTGTGGAAGTGGTGTAAAGATGGTAGAACTCTACCCGTCTGGTAAGACAATCAGTCAGGTTAGTTTTTCCGGCTAAATAATCCAGTTCAGTGATGGCTGCACCGCGTTCGGGCTTAAACCAGAGGCAGAAGAGTTCGTGCTGCAGGAAGAATTCTCTCTGACCATCAAGGTCAAAATCTTCCTGTTTCCAGCCCGGGCTGATTTTCAACCTGGACCAAGCTGATACCAGTTTCTGGTAAACTGCTCTTCTTAAATGAGGAAGGTAGAGACCGCCAAAAACGCCGTGCCAATAGGCATCATTACACTGAGCCTGATAAAGCTCCTGTTTGGCCATTAAGTCAGTCTGCCTGTTTACTTCTCTTGAGACCTGGAGCTGGCGGCAGCGCAGATGGTGGCTTTCATAATATTTAAGCCCGAATTCACGAAATTGACCACCGCGTAGAAAATGTTTCATCTCCGCGGGCAAGCTGGCTTTTAGCTCGAGAAAAGATTTTTGTTTTTCTGGAGGCAGGACCCATT
>JACIYK010000034.1 GCA_014359965.1 Candidatus Aminicenantota bacterium | reverse complement strand
TAATATATTAATTAAAAGGTAATAAGCTAAGAACATTTTTTAATCTAAAAGGCATAAAAATGATTTTTCTTCCCCTTAGTTGACACAAGAAAATTTAAAAAATAGGATTAAAAGAATAGAAAATAAGTTTCAGATAAGACGGGAGGAAATTATGGCCGATATAGAAAAAAAAGCCGAGAGTCAAAAAGAAGAAAATCAAGCATCGGAAGAAAAAAAGATCCGGCCCAGAGAGCTAAAGAAAATGCTTGGCCAAGAGTTCTGTCTTTCTGATTGGCTAACCATGACTCAGGAAAGAATAAACGCTTTTGCCAACTGCACTGAAGACCATCAGTGGATTCACGTTGATGTGGAAAGAGCCAGAGAAAGTCCCCTTAAGAGCACTATTGCTCATGGCTTTTTGCTTCTCTCTCTCTTGCCATATTTTCTGGCGCAATCGCCTCTGGCCAGAATTAAGGTAAAGATGATTTTTAATTACGGCCTGGACCGTATCAGGTTTATCACGCCGGTTAAACCAGGTGATCGCATCAGAAACCGGGCCGTACTTAAAGACATACGAAGAAAAGGCTTCCGGCGCTGGCTGGTGAAAATTGAAAATACCCTGGAAATTGAAGGAAGTCCTAAACCGGCTCTGGTAGCTGAGCTTTTAGTCTTTATCTTTTTCTAATAAGTGGGTTTTTTCCCAATTATTATTAGCCTAAGAATTTTTGAGCAATTATCCCCGCTTAGAAGCAATTTCCTTAAGGATGGCAATGGTGCGGTCTATCTCTTCAAAGGAATTGTAGATGTGCGTAGACTGTCTGACGCCATAAACCTCGCCCATGGAACGAGGTCGGATTTTCCCCCGCTTCCAGAGCTCATCCTGAATAAAATTACCGCTCAAGCCTTCTATGTTATAAACAGTGATGCCGGCAGCCATCTGCGGATGAAGGGGGGTAAAGATTTTAATGCCGGGTACTTCCTGAAGTCTTGTCCGCAGATAATCGCCAAGAACTTTAATCCTGGCATAAACCCGTTCGGGACCAAGCTCAAAATGGAAATTGAGGGCTTCATCCAGCCCCATCAGCAGCGAGAGATTACCTGTGCCGCGCTGACTCAGACGGTAGCCATCATCCTCATGATTGTCCCACTGAGCGCTGGCCAATGTAGTCCAGACCTCTTGAGCCCTCTCTTTCCTTAGATAAAGAAAACCATTCCCGGCCGGAGCACACAGCCATTTATGGAAACTGCCGTAATAGGCATCGCAACCTAAATCTTTGACGTCAACCTTGATGTGCCCAACGGTCTGGGCACCATCGATCACAGTGAAAATGCCCCGCTTCCTGGCTTCAGCACAAATCTCTTTGACCGGCAAAATGGCTCCGCTACCAGTGATTAAATGAGGAATAGCAATCACTCTGGTTTTTGGACCTATGGCCTGAACAAAAGTCTCAATGACTTCTTCTGGCGAATTAATGGGTTTCCCCAGAGGCAACTGGCGGTAGACCACCCCGTGGCGTTTGGCAGCCAGTTTCCAGCCGCACTCGCCACCCGGATGTTCCTGGTCAGTACCCAGAACTTCATCGCCAGCCTTAAGGTCCAGACCGTTGGAAATATAATTCATTCCGGCTGTAGCATTTTCCGTAAGAGCCAGTTCTTTTACCTCGCAATTAATTAACCGGGCAGCTTTCTGCCTGATCTCGTTCCAGGGCTGGTAACCTGAAATCCAGTCAGCTCCGTAGTAATCCCACTCCGCAATTTTTTCGGCCGTAAGCCGCAAATGATTCACCGTGCGCTCAAAAACACGGCGCGGCATAGCTCCCAGGGTACCGGTATTAAAAAAACTCATCTGTGGGTCAAGCATAAATTCCTGCCGCACTTTCTGCCAGAATTCCTTTTCCTGTTCCTGCATCTCCTTAAGTTTTGGCTTAACCATTTTACTTACTCCTTGAAAGGTTCGGTCGGCCAAGTTTAAAGGAAAAAGAAATAGAGCTGAGGCCGAAAAATTTTTTATAAACTCTCTTCTGGAAACCATTATTTTAACCTACGCTTTATTTAATGATCACACCAAATATCGGTGAGTAATTTTATCACTTTCTGTTTGGGCTTCCAAGAAAGATGTTTTTTTCTTTTTATATTTTTATAAATAGGATTATAAAAAATCTTTTTCTACTTTAAAAATTTCTGGCTTATTTCACATAAGATTTTTCAATGGCCTGATAGACCAGCGTCCGGAACTTGTTCTGTAGGTCGGCGCAGCTGGCCGGCACTGGCAAAAGCTGGGTCATAAAGACAGCCACTAATTTTTCCGCCGGGTCAACCCAGTAGGTGGTAAAGTAAGCCCCTCCCCAACCGAAGGCACCAACCGAACCTGGCAGTCCTGAAGAGCCAAGATTCTTAACAACCCAGAATCCCAGGCCAAAGCCCTGCTTTCCACCAGAATAAAGCTGGCCGGCATGGTCAGCAGTCATTAACTCAACAGACTTAGGGCTCAAAATTCTGACTCCCCCGAACTCGCCACCATTAAGAAGCATCTGCAAAAAGCGGGCATAATCTTCTGCTGTGGCTACCAAACCAGCTCCCCCTGAATAGCATTTTCTCGGTCCATAAATATAAGGACTCTTCGCCGTCTCTTCTATCAGCTTAATTTTCCCGTTTTCATCCGCACCATAAGCCGGGGTCAGGCGAGAAGCTTTGCTCTCAGGTAGAAAGAAACAGGTATCCTTCATGCCCAGGGGACTAGCAATCCGCTTCTCCACAAATTCGGCTAGGCTCAAACCAGAAACTACTTCTACCAAATAACCCAGAACATCGGTGTTATATCCGTAAACAAAACGTTCGCCCGGTTGAGCATCAAAAGGCAGTTTAGCTAACTTCTTTACCAGTTCACCAATGGTTATATTTTTGTCCGTCAGGTACCAGCCGTGTATTCCGGCTTTGAGGTATTCTTCTTTCGCTGGGCCATCACCGTAGGAAATACCGGCAGTGTGAGTGAGAAGGTCGCGTATGGTAATCTGCCGTTTAGCCGGCACCACGCTGTAACCTCTCACCCCTTTACTTTCAGCCTGTACCGCCACGAAGGTTTCTTTGAATTCAGGGATGTACTTGGAAACCGGGTCATCGAGAAGAATCTTCCCTTCTTCCATCAGCATCATTACTGCCACGGAAGTCACAGCCTTGGACTGTGAGGCAATGCGGAAGATGGCGTCAAGAGGCATTGGTTCCGGCTTATCAAGTCTGAATTTGCCAAAGGCTCGGTGGTAAGCCACTTTGCCGTTTCTGGCTATGAGCACAACCATACCTGGAGCGCCTTTCTCATCGCAGTAGCTCTGAAGCACACGGCTGAGCCGTTCCAAGCGCTCAGCCGACATCCCTACTTCAACCGGCTTAACTCTGGGCAGTTCATAAGCAAAAAGAAAAAGGCTCTGGCTAAAAACAATAAGAGCAAAGATTAATAACCAGATGAATCTTTGATGGGTAGCCCCAGAGAAAAATATTTTTTTCTTTATTTTCATTATACTTTTACCCAGATTAAGTAAATTACTGTTTTGTTTTTGTCTTCCGGCAGTCACCATCTTTTTTACTCCCTGAAAATTTTTTGCTCTTACCTATTTAACAAATTTTCACTCGCAAAATCAAACAACCTTTTCTTTCAGTTCCCACCTCAGTCGCGCAATAAACAGCTGAAGTAACACCGATTATAGCCGAGAAGGCAGATTAAATTTTTCAATATCAGGTGATTCCCTCTTTGGACCTATCTGATACAACCTGGCTATCACTTTTACCACCGCTCCACCAAATCTTCATATAACTGCCTCCTGCCTAAGGTCACACCAGTATTTAAAGGATCTATTGTCCTCGAGAACAATATAATGACGTGTAGATTTTCTCGTGAGGCCACAGACCAATTCCGTACAGGCTTTAAGCCAGGCAATTTGGATTATTGACCAGGACAGACCGTGCGTAATATACTGCAAGCATGAAAACTGAGGCTGCCACACCAAGCAAACAGAGGCATAAATATAGAATCTGGGAAATTGATTTTCTGCGCGGGCTGGCTATCATTCTAATGGTTGGCTATCATCTGCTTTATGATGTCGGTGATTTCGTGGGCTTGGAGAAATTCTTGGGCTTTTCTACCAACCTAGAACTAACAGGTTGGGTGATAGCCCAGAATTTTTTTGCCGGACTTTTTGTCATTCTATCTGGTATCAGCTCTACCTTCAGCCGTAACCACCTCCGCCGTTTCCTGAAATTTTTGGCTACCGCGCTGCTCATCACCTTGGTCACCTACTTTTTTGATAAGTCATCAGTCATATTATTTGGCATCATCCATTGCTTAGCCACTTCAGTCCTTATCTATGCTCTAATCTTCCAAAAAAGCAAGCCATTAACCAGACTGACCTGGGGTAGCTTGATACTGTTGCTGGGTTTCTTTATGCCCGCGATAAAGAAAGCTTTGACAATTAACACAAACTGGTTTCTACCCCTCGGACTGCATAAGCCTGTTTTTTCCTCACTTGATTACTTCCCGCTGATTCCCTGGTTTGGTGTCTTTTTAATCGGAACGGCCCTGGGCCAATGGCTCTATGCCAGCAAAAAGAGCTTGTTCCATCGTCCTCTGCCTGAAACTTTTATCAACTGGTGCGGCCAACATTCCCTGTGGATTTATCTTTTGCACCAGCCAATAATAATGGCCATCCTCTATCTCCTCGGCTACATCACTCTGTTTTAAGCTGAGTATCTTAAGCTGCCGGAGAAAAGGTTCTATACCGCAAAGTCAATTTTGCTTATTTTTGTCGCTATACAAGGCATATAATGGCTGCGAAAAATCAGGGCGGTGGCTGTGCCGTCTATCTTCAATTCCATCCATTTTCCTCGGTCATGATGACCCGGCTGGAAGCAAAAGGCAAACCGGTCACTGAACCAAATCAGGTTGTTTAAGCCAATCAGGCTAAGGCCTCTATCTTTCCAGTGCTATATGAAAAGTAATAAGCTTTTAAAAAATTAGTTTTCTGAATTTCGGACCAAATTCCTCAGATGTTTTTAAGCAGTTTCTGAAAATCACTCTTTTTGAGAAGCTTTTCCATTTCAAAAAACTGCTTGAGCAGCTGATTTACTTCCTGCACCGGGCGACCGCTACCACGAGCAATCCTGGCCCGGCGGCTACCATTGATAAGGCGGGGGTTCTCTCTCTCCTCTGGAGTCATGGAGTTGATGATGGCTTCGTAATGGAGCAATCTTTTATCATCAAGGTTCAGGCTGCTGACCTGTTTAAAGGGCCCGGACTTGGGCAAAAAGCTGAGTAGGCTGCTCAAACTACCCATTTTTTTAAGTTGCACCAGCTGTTTGCGAAAATCTTCCAGGGTAAATTGTTGTTTCTTGAGCTTTCTGGCTATTTCCTCAGCTTCCTTGAGGTCGGCCTGCTGCTCCGCTTTCTCGATCAAGCTCAAAATATCTCCCATACCCAGAATGCGCGAAGCCATCCGGTCCGGGTGGAAAACTTCTAGCTTGTCAAACTTCTCACCCACGCCGATAAATTTAATCGGCTTATGAGTAACATAAACAATGGAAAGCGCCGCCCCACCCCGGGCATCGCCATCCAGCTTGGTCAGGATAATTGAAGTCAGCCCAATTTTTTCGTCAAAAGCCTGAGCGCTCCGGACCGCATCCTGGCCAGTCATGGCATCGCCTACATATATCACTTCGGTTGGCTGCAGAATATCCCTGACCAGAGAGAGCTCGGCCATAAGCTCCTCATCAATGTGCAGACGACCAGCAGTATCTACGATAAGCGGGTCAAAACCCCGGTTCCTGGTAAAAGTAATCAGCTCTTTAAGAGCGGCTGGCGGGTTCTGCATCTTTTCCTGAGTCATTTCGAAAAAAGGAAAGCCCAGCTGGCCGGCAATTATCCGGAGCTGGTCCTGAGCAGCCAGTCTTTTCAGGTCAAAAGAGACCAGAAGCGGGTTTTTCCCTAGTCCTTTAACATAGCGGGCCAGTTTACCTGAGGTGGTAGTCTTCCCGCTGCCCTGGAGACCAACCATCATAAAAACTGAAGGGGGATGAGAAGCGAAAGTGAGTGGTTTAGCTTCTTGCCCGAGTATTTCGGTCAGCTCGTCGCGCACAATCTTGATAAAGTGCTGGGCCGGGGTCAGGCTCATCATAACTTCCTGGTTAAGGGCCCTGGCCTTAACCCTGGCTTCAAATTCCTTGACCACTTTATAGTTGACATCTGCTTCCAGAAAAGCTAAGCGAATCATCTTCAGGGCTTCAGCTATGTTTTTTTCGGTAATCTTGCCTTCGCCCCGAATGTACTTAAGGGTCTTTTGAAGTTTTTCCGTAAGCTGGTCAAACATCGGTCTCTCCTGGCTTCTTTAGAATCTTACGCCAGCCTTCTCTGCAGGTCAATCCGTCGGCGGAGCTTGACAACTGCTTTTTATATAAGTAAAGTTATGGTTAACTTTAGGAAGGTGCGCAATGACACAAAAGAATGGTAAAAGCGACGGACAAACAAAGGAAACTGCCTTCAGTTCAAAAATTGACTACGAAGAGCTCAAGAAACTCATCAACCTTTTAGAGGAAAAAAACCTGAGCCTATTCGAACTGGAGGTTGAAGGCTTCAAGATTAAGCTCTCCAGAAACGTTTCGGGAGCCGTCAACTCTACAGCCGCCTTTAACCCGGCCATGCCCACACCGCCTGCAGCTCCTCCTGCTGCTGGAACTGACCAACCTGGAGGTACATCCGCCGTAGCCGAGGATCAGAGTATTTATTATATTACCTCACCTATGGTGGGAACTTTTTACCGGGCCCCATCCCCTACCTCTCCACCTTTTGTGGACATAGGAGATACAGTGAAGAAGGGCCAGACCCTGTGCATAATTGAAGCCATGAAACTGATGAATGAAATAGAATCAGACGTCAACGGCGTGGTAGTTGATATTCTGGTGGAGAACGGTAAACCGGTGGAGTACGGCCAGAAACTCTTTGCCATTAAAGTGGGTGCCTGACCGCCATGTTTTCCAAGATTTTAGTCGCCAACCGGGGCGAAATAGCCCTGAGAATTATCCGATCTTGTAAAGAATTGGGTATAAAAACCGTAGCTGTTTTTTCAGAAGCCGACCGCAATTCGCTTCATGCCATGCTGGCGGATGAAGCCATCTGCATCGGGCCGGCCAAAGCCTCTGAAAGTTACCTGAACATCCCGAATATTCTCAGCGCTGCTGAAATAACCAGGGCAGAAGCCATTCATCCTGGCTATGGCTTTCTGGCGGAAAACGCCAAGTTCGCCGAAATCTGCCAGAATTCCGGGTTTGTTTTCATCGGCCCTCCGCCCGAGATCATTAGGTTAATGGGTGATAAGAATAAAGCCCGGCAGACGATGAAAAAAGCCGGTTTGCCAGTTATTCCCGGAAGCGATGTCATTATCGAGGACGTCAACGAAGCCAAGAAAATCGCCCAGAAAATCGGTTATCCGGTGATAATTAAAGCCGCAGCTGGAGGCGGGGGAAAAGGCATGCGCATTTGTCGTAACGCGGCACAACTGGAAGAAATGTTTGCTATGGCTCAGAACGAAGCCAGAGCTGCCTTCGGCGACCCGTCTTTATACCTGGAAAAGTACATTACCGACGCTCACCATATTGAAATTCAGATTGTTGGCGACAGCAAAGGAAATGTCATTGCCTTTGGCGAACGAGAATGCAGCGTCCAGCGTAAGTATCAGAAGATAATCGAGGAAACCCCATCTCCTTTTATAGATGAAAGAACCAGGCGCAAGATGATGAAGGCTGCTCAAGAAGCCGCCGAGAAAATTGGCTACCAGAGCCTGGGAACCTTTGAATTTTTGGTGGATGAAAAGAAACGTTTCTACTTCATGGAAGCTAACACTAGGGTGCAGGTAGAACATCCAATTACTGAAATGGTCTATGGCATAAACTTGATTAAAGCACAGATTAGAGTGGCTGCCGGTGAAAAGGTTAACTTCCCCATTGACCTGGAAATGAGGGGACATGCCATTGAATGCCGCATCAACGCTGAAGACCCTGAGACATTTGCCCCTTCCCCTGGGAAAATTGATTTTCTGGTCTTCCCCGGAGGAGAAGGCATCCGAGTTGACTCAGCCGCCTATGCGGGCTGGGAAGTTCCGCCTTACTACGACTCCCTCATTGCTAAAATTATTGCGCACGCTCCGACCCGGAATCTGGCTATTGCCAAGATGAAAGCAGCCCTGGAAACCACCACCATCGTGGGCATAAAAACCAACATCCCCCTGTTATTAAACATTCTTTCTAACACTGATTTCATAAATGGTAAGTACACCACGCAATTCATGGAAAAGTTCCTGAGCCAGAAAGTTCATTCAGAATAATAAGATTAAGAAAATTAAAGCCAATCGGTTGTTTTTTCAGTCTTTAACATTTTTGGGCCAAAATCCAGAATGAAAATTTAAAAAATTATTCTGAATTAGAGGTCAAACTTATAGTGTTTTTTTCCTTCCGGCTGAAGATGACTAAAAACTTCCCCTCGTTGTCAGCAAAGACGTTGTCATTAACTCCCAGGTAAAGACGGCCATCCAGAGGCATTTCCACAGTGGCTCGCTCGCCAATGTAGAACACTTTAGCCACTTCTTCTCTTATTTCTTCTCCGGTGTCCGGGTCTTCGCTCACAGAGATAACCTTGACCACTTTTCCTACTAAAGCACCAAGGTTCTTATCGGTCATCGGTTGCTGGACAGTCTGCAGGTCAAGTCCTTCTGGCCCGCAGTTAGCAACCAGATTTCCTTTCTGACAGGATATGGTACCAGAAGCCACGAATTCAAAAACTTCCCCTTCCTTTACCTCTAGTCCGGTATCAACCCAACCAGCATCAGCTGGAACCTCAATTTGTCTTTTTACTTCCTTTTGCACTTCCGTAATCTGGGCAAATGACAGAACTGAAATTGAAAATGAGATTAAGAACAGGCCGCTGATTACCTCCAGCAGAAAGTTAAAATCTTTAATGTTCCTGGCCTTTATCATTCTCGTTTCATCCATCCATACTTTCAACTTTAGGTCTTTTTTTCACTCTCCCTGATAAAATTACTTTAATTTTTACCTTTTTGCCAATTTCTCTGTTGCTTTCTTTTCTACCTTTCTACCTTTTTTCCTTTGCTTCTTTAAATTTAATTATTCGATTAAGTTTTTATTTGCCCTATTCGCAATAACTTTATAACTTTGGGTTTATTTTAACAATCCTGGCCTGATGACGTCCAGCATTTCTTTATGAATCAACCCGTTACTGGCGACAATATCTGAATGGCGAAGGGTGAACGGTTCCCCCTGAAAATCCGTGGTCACGCCACCGGCTTCTTTTACTATCAGAGAACCTGCCGCCAGGTCCCAAGGCTTAAGCTTCATTTCCCAGAAGCCATCGAAACGGCCACAGGCCACATAGCAGAGGTCCAGGGCAGCTGAACCACACCGCCTGACAGCCTGAGCCCGCACGGCAAACCGGCTGAAGTGGTCAAGATTATTGTTGGCACTGGTTCTAACATCATAAGGGAAACCTGTAGCCAGCAAACTTTTATCCAGCTCTTCTGTCATGGACACTTTTATCGGCCGGCCATTCAGAAAAGAACCCAACCCTTTGCCAGCCGTAAACATCTCCTTTCGCGTAGGGTCAAAAACCACTCCAACCACCACTTCTTCTCTGAAGGTCAGAGCGACCGAAACACAAAAGATAGGCAGGCCATGGGCAAAGTTGGTAGTTCCATCCAGGGGGTCAACGACCCAGCAGTAATCAGATTTATTATCCCGATTGATAATCTCTTCAGCCATAAAACTAAAGTCCGGAAAAAGACGGCTGAGTTCTTCAAAAATAATTTCTTCAGATTTTTTGTCATAGACAGTAACCAGATCTACCTGGCCTTTGTAAGAGATGGTTTTCTTCTGGTTGAGCCCTTCCAGTAAAAAGTAACCGGCCTTTTCAGCTGCGCGGGCAGCTGCTTCAAGATAAATTCTTTTGTCTTCCATATTAAAATCTTATCAATTAAGCTGTTGTCTGGCAACAGGTTAAACTTTTTTAGGAGAGTTTCGTATAATAGGTTATAATTTGAAATAAAGTTTATAATTTCCCGAGCAAAATAAAAAGGAAGATAAGATGACGGAGAAAAAGCATAAGTCAAGCAAAAAAAGAAATCTGATTTTTATTAGCCTCCTGGTGTTGATAGCTTTAATTGTCATTTTGAACCTCAGAGCCCAGCGGGAAAAGGCAGTTAAGGTAACAGTGGAAAAAGTCAAGCGCCAGGACCTGACCTCCATAATTTCTGCTTCCGGTGAAGTTAAGCCAAAGAAAAACATAAACATTAGTGCTCTGGTAGCTGGCCGTATAGTGAAAATTGGCGTTAAAGAAGGACAGGAAGTCAAAGCCGGTGATTTCCTGCTCCAGATTGACCCCACTTATTTTGAAGCCCAAGTTGACAGGTACCGGGCTACCATCGACCAGCTAAAAGCAGAAATGATCAGGGTGGAAGCTCAGTACAGGAGAGACAAAAACTTTTATGAGCGGCAGAAACAGCTTTATGAAAGTTCACTAATTTCTAAGGACCAGCTGGAAGCTGCTCAGGTTCAGTATGAAGTTTCCTCAGCTACTTTGCAATCCTTAAAATTTCAGATTAAACAATCGGAAGCGGGCCTAAAAAGCGCTCTGGATGACCTTAAGAAAACTACTTACGTCTCACCAATTGATGGAATAGTTACCAGCCTGAGAGTAGAAGAAGGTGAGGTGGCCATCGTGGGCACCATGAACAACCCGGGGACAGTTCTTCTGACTATCGCTGATCTTTCCGTCATGGAAGTAGAGGTGGAAGTGGACGAAACGGACGTCATCAACGTCAGGCTCGGTCAGACAGCCAGGGTTAAAGTTGACGCCTTCCCGGAAAAGGTTTTTAACGGTAAGGTAACGGAAATTGGCAGTTCGGCCCTGGAAAGGTCTTCTCTTTCTTCTTCCCAGGAATCCAAAAATTTCAAAGTCGTCATCACTCTTGAGGAAACAGACCAGCTCTTAAAACCCGGCCTATCTGCTTCCGCTGACATCATCGTGGCCGAGAAAAAGAGTGTTCTGGCCGTGCCTGTGGCTGCCTTGGTCGTCAGAGAAAAAGACTCCCAAAAAAGCGAAGGTACCGCCAGCAAAAAGGAAGAGGAAGGGGTCTTTGTGGTAGAAAACAGCCGGGCCAGTTTCCAGCCAGTTAAAAAAGGCATCATGGGCGGTATGATGGTTGAAGTCGAAACTGGATTGACTGAAGGCCAGGAGATAGTTAGCGGTCCATATTCTGCCTTGAGAGACCTCAAAGACGGACAGCTTTTAAAAATAGAAAGGAAAGAGTAAAGATGGTCCCGGTTACCCCTGCTGAGCAGGAAATAATTCTGGCTATAAAGCTGACAAAAATCTACCAGCTTGACCGCCTACAGGTTCAAGCTCTGCGTGGTGTTTCTCTGACCATAACCAGAAATGAGTTTGTGGCCATCATGGGCCCTTCTGGCTCTGGTAAATCCACTCTCATGAACATCCTGGGGTGCCTTGATACGCCAACTTCTGGCGAGTACTACCTCAACGGCAGGTTGGTCAGCTCTATGACGGAGGATGAGCTGGCCTACATCAGAAACAAAGAAATTGGTTTCGTTTTCCAGGTGTTCAACCTTCTGCCGCGGGCTAATGCCTTTAAAAACGTGGAACTGCCCCTGATTTACGCTGGAGCCAGCAAGGAAGAACGGGAAGAGAAAGCCCGGAGGGCTCTGGAAATGGTGGAGATGAAAGACCGTATGCACCACCTGCCAGCTGAGCTTTCCGGTGGTGAAAGACAGAGAGTGGCCATTGCCAGAGCTCTGGTAAACGACCCCTCACTTCTGCTGGCTGACGAGCCAACCGGAAACCTGGATTCCAGAACCGGTCAGGAAATCTTAAAGCTTTTCCACAAAATTCACGAAAAAGGCAACACCATCATCATGGTCACCCACGACCGTGAGGTGGCTAATCACGCCCAGAGAATAATACACATCAGAGATGGACAAATAGAAAAAGAAGAAAGGAAAGGAGTCTGGTTATGAACTTCGGGCAAAGACTTATAGGTGTTTTCACTAACCCCCGGGAAACTTTTTCTTCTCTGGCTGAAAAGCCAGTCTGGGTAGATGCTCTGATTCTGGTCTTGGTAGTTTCTTTCGCCTTTAATTTCCTGATTGCCCCTTACAGCGCCAGGGATAACTACGAAATGCTTCAGGGGTCAACCAAGTTAAAGCAGCAACTAGGTGAAGAACGTTTTAACACTATGGTGGAACAGGCCCGACAGAAAGTCGAAAACCTGACCACTGCAGCCAGAATTACCCAGAGCCTTTTAGGCAGCGCTTCTGTCATCATTATTCTCTTGCTGCAGAGCCTGCTTTTGCTGGTCCTGGTCAAGTTTTTCTCCACCCAGGGAAGTTTCGTGCAGCTACTGAGTGCTATGCTTCACGCCAGTTTTATAAACGTTATACTGGGTAACGGCCTGCGCGCCTTTCTGGCCAGCAGCAAGCAATCCATCTTCAAGGTCTCAACTGGTCTGGCTGCCTTCTTCCCCACCCTGGAGCCAACTTCCTCTGCTTACATTATTCTAACCAGCATTGATATCTTCCAGCTATGGATGTTCGGTGCTCTCGCTTATGGCCTTTCGGCCATTTTCAAGCTGGAACTGAAAAAATCTATTTTTATATCTTACCTGTTCTGGCTACTCAAAACCATAGTTAATATTGGCTTGCAAATATTCAGTTTGAGCCGAATTTAAGTTGGTACTGATTGACATCCGCTGCTTCGCCTTATAAATTAAGGCTATGAGCCTGACCAGTCTAATAAATACAACTCTGCCCGGGTTTTTGTTTGACCTCCGGGAAAAAAACCGAACAGGTGTATTAACCATCAATCCTGGCTCCTATGAAAAAAAATTCTGCTTTTTGAACGGTGATCTGGTCGTCAGCAAGAAATATTTTCCAGAAAAAGAGTTCGTTGATTATCTAATAGAAATTGGGCAGCTGGAACCACCGCTGCGCCTGAATCAGGAGCTTATTGGCTCAGAAATCGCTGGTTCAGTGGTAGGATTAATTATTGAACATGGTTTTTTATCGGCCGAAGAGACTTTCACTCTTATCAAGAATTTTTACATTCTGCAGCTTACTGAGCTCATTTCCGTTCCTAAACTAAACTTTAATTTTACCGAAGAAAACTTTTCCGCAGAAGAAATTTTGCTTGCTCCCTTGTCCACCACTGCTATTATTCTTAATGGGATTCGGAAAATTAAAAACATTGAACTCTTCCGCGTTTACCTGCCTGCAAGCAAAGCCATCATTTCGAGGAAAAAATCCTCTGACCTTTCCTGGCTGAACCTGTCTGCGGCCGAACACTACCTTTTAAACCTGCTAAGCAGGCCGATGAGTCTGGAACAGCTAATGCAGACATCCTGGCTGGGCCCTTCAGAAACTCAAAAAACCCTATTTCTTTTTAGTTGCTTGCATCTGATTGAGTTAAATCAGCCTCAGGTAGAAGCCGGCCTGAACAATAACTTATTCACACCGGATATGGAATATTCTTTTGCTTTTTTCAACGAGAAATACACTCTGATTTACAGATACCTGGCTAAGCAGCTGGGACCGGTAGCTATAAACCTGATGGAAAAGTGCTATCATGAGGTACAAGAACTTCTGGACCCCATCTTCCAGAATCTGGAAATAAAACCTGATGGTAGTTTTGAACTAAGACCGATGCTCAGGCTTAACCTGAACGACCTTAGTCCCAAGGAGAAAAAAGTACTGCTGCGCGGTTTCGATGAAATAATTCTGGCCGCTCTCCTGATGGTCAGAAAGAACCTGGGCAGCAGACACGAAGAGGCAGTCATTAGACTCCTAAAAAAGAACCAGAAGAACGGAGAGCTGAGTTGAAAAGAAAACAGCTGCTGGGCCTGCTTTTAATTTTAAGCTTTATATTTTTTTATCTTCTGGTCAGGATAGCCATTGTTCGCTGAAGCAAAAAAAATCCTGATTATCGTCGGTCCCACGGCCGTGGGCAAAACCGCTACTGCCCTGTGGCTAGCCCAGGAATTTTCTGGAGAGATCATCAGCTGCGACTCTATGCAGGTTTACCGGGGATTTGATATCGGAACCGACAAACCTTCTCTGGAAGAAAGAAAAAAAGTTCGCCATCATCTAATAGATTTTCTTGACCCGAGCCAACAATTCTCTGCAGCCGATTTTGCTTTCCTGGCCCTGGAAATAGCCGAAGACATTATTGCCCGGAGACATCTGCCAATAGTTGTTGGTGGAACAGGCCTCTACCACCGGGCCCTAACAGTTGGGCTTTTTAAGGGACCTGGCCGGGACCAAGCCTTAAGGCAAAAATTAAAGGAGGAAGCCCGGGCATTCGGTTTAGAAAAACTATACCATAAACTGCGGCAAATAGACCCTGAATATGCCAATAAAATAACTCCCAAGGATAGCATCCGCATAATCAGAGCTCTGGAAGTTTATCATAAAACAGGTCGGCCTATCTCCGAGCACTTCCGGCTAACAAAATCACCCCTCCAGGCTAGAGGTTTTATTCCGGGGCAGATTGGGTTAAAATTAGAAAGGAAAGAGCTTTATCGCCGGATTGAAGAACGGGTAAACAGGATGTTTGAAAGAGGATTGGTAGCAGAAGTCCGAAAACTTCTGGAACAAGGTCTAACAGAAGAGGCTGCTCCGTTTAAAGGACTTGGCTACCGGCAGGTGTTGAGATACTTGAAGGGTGAGATTTCTCTGGAAGAAGCCATTGAGCTGACCAAACTGGAAACGAGACACTATGCCAAGAGACAGATGACGTGGTTCCGAAAAACACCAGGTTTGACCTGGTTTCAACCGACAGAGAAGGACAAAATAAGAAAATATGTCAAAAGCTTTCTTGCTGAATAAAATGGAAAAAGCCATCTTGGTTAATTTGGCAACTACGCCAAGAGAAAAAGAAGAGGCCGAAGTCTCTATGGCTGAACTGAGCAGCCTGGCTATCTCGGCTGGGGCCACGGTCGTGGAAAGGGTTTTCCAGTATCGCCGGGACATTAACCCAAAATATTATGTTGGGGAAGGTAAAGTAGAAGAACTTACCCGCCTGGTTGAAAAAACTGGCGCCAACCTGGTTATTTTTGACCATAATCTCTCACCCACGCAGCAACGAAGTCTAGAAGAAGCTTTAAAAGTCAAGGTACTGGACCGCACCCAGCTTATCCTGGATATCTTTGCCCAGCGAGCCAGAAGTATTGAAGGTAAGCTTCAAGTTGAGCTGGCCCAATTAACCTATCTACTGCCTCGCCTTAAAGGAAAGGGACAGACCATGTCCAGGCTGGGCGGTGGCATAGGAACCAGAGGACCGGGCGAAAAGAAACTGGAAGAAGACCGGCGACGCATCACCCAGCGAATTGGCCGGATTAAAAAAGAAATCGAAGAAATCCAGAAAAGGCGTGCCCGTCAGCGCCATAGCCGTAAGAAGAGTCCGGTACCCAACGTCTCTCTCGTGGGGTACACCAGCGCGGGCAAATCAACTTTGTTTAATTTCCTCACCCGGGAAAAAAGATATACTTCACCACATCTTTTCGCCACTCTTGACCCGATGATAAGACGCGTAACCTTTGAAGATGGCACCTATTTTTTTCTTTCCGACACGGTCGGCTTTATTAAAAAGTTGCCAGTAGAACTCATCTCTGCTTTCAAAGCTACTCTCGAAGAAATAAGAGAAGCAGATTGTCTGCTCCATGTCGTGGACATAACCTCCAATGAGGCCATGGAGCAGGTGCTGGCCGTAGAAAAAATTTTGGAAGAACTAAAAATTATTGATCTGCCTGTAATAAAGGTCTTTAACAAGATTGACCTCCTGCCTGAAGAGGAAAAAAGAACGCTACTCAAGAAAAACGAGCCTAATGGTCACTTTCCTGTTTATATTTCTTCACTCACCGGGGAAGGAGTAGATATTCTGAAGAAAAGGCTCAGGTTCATCCTCTTTCAGCATTACTCTGAATTTAAGTTATTTATCCCCAAAAGCAGGCAGGAAATCATTAACTCTATCCAGCGCCAATCTATCGTTCTGAAAAGAACGGAAAAACCTGAGGGCTGGGAATATCAAGTTATGGCCCAGCAAAAATTTCTTTTTCCTTATCTTTCTTACCTCCAGAAAGGAGAAATCTGATGACAAAAAAAGCCTGGTTATTATTATTCTTACTTATTACGACAAGCTGTGCTATTTCCCAGAAATCCTACACGCCACCTGCCTTTTATCTTGAGTCCCCCCAGCCAGTGACTTTGGCCGGCCTGAACCTTAACCAGAGGCTAATTTTTGAGGAAGGATGGAAAAGTTTAAAAAAAGGTGAGATAGACAAAGCCCGGAAAATTTTTCTGAAACTTGGAGCCAGTAACCCTTTCTATTACCTAGGAGAAGGTTATTGCCGGCTTTCTGAAAATGACCTCCAGGCGGCTGAAGCTTTTTTCCTGAAAGCCATAGAACTCAACCCGGAATTGATTTCTGCCAGAATAGGTCTGGTGACTGTTTACGAACAGCTTGGCACAGAGGAAAAAGAATTCACTCAGCTACGGGAAATTCTTAAAAAGCAACCAGAACATACCTGGAGCCGTAGCAAACTTGACTCT
>JACIYK010000339.1 GCA_014359965.1 Candidatus Aminicenantota bacterium | reverse complement strand
GCCTTTTCTTCTGTGTTCCTGCCATCAAAAATCTTCATTCTTCTCCGATCAACTTTTAAAAGAACCTATTCATTACAGCCGAGTGCAGTTCATCGACCCGGAGGACGATGAGCAAACCGTCATCAGCAAAGCCGCTCATGTCATACCTGACCAGCGTCAGTTAGCCTGGCAGCAGAAGGAGCTGATGGCTTTTATCCATTTTGGAATCAACACGTTTACCGACAGAGAACATGGTCTGGGGACAGAATCGCCTGAAATTTTTTACCCAACCTCCTTTAATCCAAGGCAGTGGACCAGAGTACTTAAAGAGGCTGGTTTTAAAACAGTTATTTTAACCGCCAAACATCATGATGGATTTTGCCTCTGGCCCACCAGAACCACTGATTATTCGATAAAAAAAAGTAAATGGCTTAATGGTCGGGGCGATGTCGTTAGAGAGGTGGCCAAGGCCTGCCGGGAAGAAGGTCTGGATTTTGGCTTTTATCTTTCACCCTGGGACACTCATGAAAAAAGTTATGGCTCAGAAACCTACAACGATTTTTTCCGCCGACAGCTTAAAGAACTGCTCACTGACTACGGCCCGATTTCTGAAGTCTGGTTTGATGGTTACTGCGGAGAAGGGCCAAACGGACGGCGTCAGTCTTACGACTGGAACTCATACTACCAGCTTATCCGTAAACTGCAGCCAGAGGCAGTGATCGCCATTATGGGACCGGACATAAGATGGGTGGGCAATGAGGACGGGTTGGCCAGGGAAACAGAATGGAGTGTCTTGCCCTTAAATCTCTCTGAGCAGTCACTAAACGCCTTGCAAAAAAAGGTTTTGAACCTGGAAAGCGTTTTCCAGCCCCAAGATATGATGGGACCGGACCTAGGCAGCCGGGAAAAAATCCTGAAAGCCCGGGCACTTTTCTGGTATCCGGCTGAAGTGGATGTCTCCATCAGACCTGGCTGGTTCTATCATCAAAGCCAGGATACACAGGTGAAAAAACCGGAAGAACTGTTCAAGATTTATTTCCAGTCAGTCGGGAGAAACTCCGTCCTTCTTCTTAATATCCCACCTGACCGGAGAGGACTAATAAACGAAAATGACGTCAGGGCTCTGAAAGAATGGAAGAAACTTCTGGACCTGACCTTTAAGAAAAATTTTGCCCTTAAAGCTCGCCTGTTCGCTTCTAGCGAGCAAAAAGGGCATAAATCTGCCTCTCTGCTCACTCCGCAGGACCACGATAGCTGGGCACCTGCAGAAAACCAGAGCGAAGCCAGCATAGAATGCTTGCTGGAAAAAAGTGCTACTTTTGATTGCGTTGAACTAAAAGAAGACATTCTTAAAGGACAAAGAGTGGAAGAATTTTCTCTG
>JACIYK010000338.1 GCA_014359965.1 Candidatus Aminicenantota bacterium | reverse complement strand
ATAAGCTCCAGATTATAGAACTCTGGGGCTGGCTGGTTAGCGGTTCTAACTTGATTAAAACCCTTTCTTATCTGTTAGTGATGTTTTTCTTTTTGCTGGTGGGCGGATGGTTATTTCGTGCCGGGCTGTGGCTTTTTTATCATCCGGTGGTTAGCACGCCCCGGAAAGACAAAGCCTGGCCCTTTGTCTCTGTCATCATGCCAGCCTACAACGAAGAAAAATATATCGGCCGGGCCATTTCCTCAGTTTTATCCAGCGACTACCCAGAAGAAGCTTTGGAGTTAATTTGTGTTAATGATGGCTCTAAAGATAAAACTGGACTGATTATGAATAAGATGAAAAATGTTTATAAAGATCGCCTGAAAATTATAGAGGTTAAAAGGAATCAAGGGAAAAAAAAGCGCTGGCTCTGGGGCTTAAGGAGGCCAGAGGTGAAATTGTCGTTACGACGGATGCGGACAGTGAGGTGCATCGCCAGGCAATTAAAAATCTGATTTTGCCGCTGATGAATGATCCCCGGGTAGGAGCCGTAGCTGGTAAGGTCCTGGTGCTTAATGAGAAAAAGAACTTACTTACCCGGATGCTGGCTGTTCAGTACGTGGTATCCTTTGACTTCGGTCGGGCTTATCAGAGTGTTTATGGCGGAGTTCTGTGTTGCCCTGGGGCTTTGAGTGCTTTCAGACGCTCTCTGCTGAAGAAAATTATTAGACCCTGGATAAACCAAAAATTTCTTAAGGTAGAATGCAAACATGGAGAAGACCGGGCTCTGACCAACCTGGTCATCAGGAAAGGTTATCAGGTTAAATATCAAGCCAACGCTGTCGTTTATACCAGAGTGCCAGAACGATTAAGCCGCCTTAACCGAATGTATTTACGCTGGACAAGAGGTTATCTGCGGGAAAGCTGGCTTTTGATAAGATATTTCCGGCAGTCGAAAAAGCCTGGACATTATCTTCTGGCAGTTATTGACTCGCTTCTACAAATGCTGATGCATCCATTCCATCTTTTGCTGGTTAGCCTGTTGCTTTATTCTTTCCTCCTTTATCCAGGACTCATTGCCAACCAGCTCTTTTTCATCTTGGGGCTCTCTTTAATTTATAGTCTAAATCATTACAAACCTGGCCGGGGTCTTAGATTCATTTTTGGCATTCCCCAGTCGGTGTTTGTTTTTTTCTTTCAGTGGTGGCTGGTACCGTATGCCCTGATTACTGTTAGAGACCAGGATTGGCTGACCAAATAGACAGGTTAAAATCATTTTTTTCCTCGGTGATTTATAATATTTTTCTTGTTTTTATTAAGAATCAATATGGCACTGATAACTAAGCCAGCCATAGTCAGAGCAATTACCAGGAGGTAGTCATTACCAAGCGACCGGATAATTTTAATCT
>JACIYK010000337.1 GCA_014359965.1 Candidatus Aminicenantota bacterium | reverse complement strand
CGACTGATTATCTTCTGGATACAATTATTTCCGAAGCCGGTCTAAAATTATTCTTAAGTAAAATGAAATTAGAAGCATTATAAAATTATAGCCATTATAAAAATGGCCTTTTTAAGCCGTTTCTTTTTTCGTTCTGCCTTTACTAGGGGCAGCTTTTTTACTTATTTCTGGCCAGGTCAATCATCAGTTTAACTTCTTTAACCATCTTTTCTGTATTGCCTTCAAACCCGATTGAACTAAAACGGATCTTTCCTTTTGGGTCAATGATGAACTTGGTTGGAATACCGGAAACGCCATACTGTGCTACCACTTGGTTTTCTCTATCCATGAGTACGAAGAATGGATATTGATACTTATCCAGAAAATCTTTAACTACCTGATCCTTGTTAGCTTCTTCCTGCCAGGTATTGATGAAAACGAAAGCAACTGATGGGTCATTCTTATATTCTTCCACCAGTCTTTTCATGCCGGGGAATGAACTCAGGCAAGGACCGCACCAGGTGGCCCAGAAATCAACGACCACCACTTTGCCCTGGTAGTCAGAAAGTTTGTGTGTTTTGCCTTCCAAGTCCTGGAGTTCAAAAGCTGGCGCCGGCGAATTGGTCATCTTAGCCTCAAGTTCGCCTTTAAGAAGTTCAGTAGCGGCCATTTCTAATTCTGTCCGGTATTTATCGAAGCCTTCTTCAGATTTTTGGACTCCAACGTAGGCCTGTTTGAGCAGGTCCATAACTTCCTGGCTGCCAAAACCTTTTTTCACTGTCTTTTCCAGAACATCAAGCGCTGGCTGGTAGTTTTGCACCTGGATAAGTAAACGGCTGTAATCCACCGCGATATCTGATTGCTCGCCCTGACTGAATATATAAGCCTGTTCCAGGGTAGAAACGGCCTCGTTAATTTTACCCTGTTTTATTTGTAGGTTACCCTTGAGGCTGAGGAGCATGGGTTTGATGGTAGATTCCAGCTGGTCACGCCATTCTTCCTCGGTGTAATAAGAGGGCTTGTAGCTGGAAATGTCCTGAACCTGTTCTTCAATCAGGGATAAACCGTTATCCAGAGCAGCCAGAGCCAGGTTCATCTTTTCTGGCGTCTTGCTGGCTTCAGAAGCGATGAGGTAGAAATAATAGGGCTGGGCTTTGTCTCTGTTTTCCTGCAGAAAAGCATTGGCTTCTTCCAACTTGTTTTCCTGAAATAATCCCTGAACGATGATGCTAATAATTGACTCCACATATTTTGAATCCGGAAAATCTTCCTTAAACTTTTTTAGAAACTCTATTTTCTGCTTGCTATCGGACATCATCTGCAGTTGCATGATGGCTTGAATCTGGAAAAATTCGCCCTTGGGGTTCTTCTGGGCTTGCTGTAGTAAAGCCAGGGCTTTTTCCTGGTTGCCCAT
>JACIYK010000336.1 GCA_014359965.1 Candidatus Aminicenantota bacterium | reverse complement strand
TCAGGAGAAACTACCGCGAAGAACCTGAGCCAAGTTGAGAAAAGCTGCCCTGAGCTAATTCCCGTAGCCAACACCCCATTAAAACCCAAGCCCCTCAACCTGATGAAGAACTTTATCTACTTTTAATTTTTCCCTTCTGGCAGTAATTTCCTGGTACAAATATTTAGCCCGGCAGCTGGATAGCCTTCCAGCGGCTAAAGATTAGCTTTCCCTCAGACCTGGAGCCGGGCGGCCAGGCTATTTCAAAAACGATTTTTTTGTTCGGGTGCCATATCTTCGGAGGATAATCCTTCATTAATTTTCCGATTTCAAAGACCAGGCGACAGGCTGGCTCAGGATGTGTTTCAAACATTTTTGCTCCCCTCTTAACTTAGCTTATCCTTTTAATTTTATTGTTAAAAATTAATAAGCTGACTGCAACCTTTTTCTCAATTATTCAAAAAATTTGGCCGCCAGGATACCCGAATGCTTATCAAGGTTCACCAGTCTGAAATTTTTTACCAGGAGTCTAAACCATAAAAGACTGTAAAAGAAAAAGCAGCCATCTCTATTTTCTTCTTTGCCAACCCGATAATTATTGTTGAAAAGAATAAATTAATGCGGCGCTCGTTATTAGAAATTCTGGAGATAAAAAAAGGGAAGAGCAGAAATGCCCTTCCCTTAGTCCGAACGTTTCTTAAGACTTATTAAAAACAAACCCCAACCATAAACAGCCAGGTCCTGGTCTTGATGGATTCAGGCCCTTCAGCTACTTCAGCAATATTGGAAAGACCGAGGTCGTAACGGGCATCCAGGGTAACTTTCATCACACCCAGTTTCTGAGTCAGACCCAGGCCAAAAGTAAGGCCAAATTCGGTATCTTTGATATCTTCTTTGATATCTTCACTTTCTTCCGGATAGCCTGTAGCTGAAATCACCATTTTGGCGCTGGTATTGAAGCCGAAATAAGGCCCGGCATAAATGGATGGGATGGTCAATCCGCTGGAAATCAGGTTGTATTTCAAGAGCACAGGAATCTCAACATAATCGATGTTGGCTTTTACGGTTCCGGTGATTTCTCCCTCGGAGACCGAAATCTTGGCCCCTTTCTGAACATAAAGCACTTCTGGCTGGAGGGAAAAACCCTTAGCTAAACCAACCTCAGCGAACACACCCCCGACCAGGCCCATCTTGGTTTCCCACTTATACCCTTCAAAAGTATCGGGCACTGACTTGATGTTGGCCAGCGTAATTCCGCCTTTCACTCCAAATTTCACCCCGGCTATGGAGGGTGTGGTTGTCACAACCAAGAGGAGCACCAGAGCAGCAATTACAGTAAGACCTTTGACAAGATTTTTCATCCTTTTCTCCTTGAACTAGATTTGGCCCCGAAAGCAACAAGCTGACGAGACTCATT
>JACIYK010000335.1 GCA_014359965.1 Candidatus Aminicenantota bacterium | reverse complement strand
CTCTAACATGCTTGGCGTTCAACCCCTCAAGTTTTAATTATAAATCTTAATAGATTTTGTAAACAACAAGTTCTTTTTCGCCGGATTCTTTTTCTCTCACTAAATAGAGGTGGTGTCTATAAACTTTAGCCAGGATATTGCCTGATGAAAAATAAGGACCCAGGCTGATTCTATTTACCAGTTTGCCTTCTGGACTTATGACCTCATACAGATATTCCCCAGGCTTCTTCCCTGGCTCATAAGTCATTACAAAAAGGTAGCCATTTTCATCAGTAAAATAGGAATAAAACGGCAGGGCAGATTTCCTGCTCGGTTCCATTTCAGGCCGTATTCTGTATGAATTATGCATCACAAATAATACGCCTGATAAGCCGGTTAAGTTTAGAGAAGCCGACACAATGAGTGAATTAAAATTTCGCATTTTATTCACGCTACCTAAGCGGTGGGAATAATGTTCTTGATATAAATAATTTTATTAATTAGAATTAAATTGAAGAAGCTAAAAGACATTACATCAATCCCTGGTTAGAGCCTAGTGTTTAAGTGAGGGAATTTATATGAACAGATGGAAAGACTGGTACGAGCAGGGCAAAAGGGACATGGAAAAAGCCAGACTTGACGCCAAGAATGGCTTTTATGAATGGGCCTGTTTCACTTGCCAGCAAGCCACAGAGAAAGTTGTAAAAGCCTTAGGAATGAAGATGGGTTTGACGCTGTGGGGGCACTCCCTCAACGAAATGATTAATCTGCTTTCAGAAAAATTAACCATTCCCGAAGAAATCAAAGATAAAGCCAAATTACTTGACCTTTTCTACATACCTCCAAGATACCCCAATGGCTTTGCTGCTGGCAAACCAGCTGATTATTTTTCTGAAAAACAGGCACAGGAGGCCATAGATGCGGCAGACAGCCTCATCAGGTTCTGTGAAGGCTATCTGGCTGAATAAGAATCTTCTGTTGGAAAAATTAAAAAACACAGCAGAAGAAGCCAGAAAAATTTTCCCAGAAATAATAGAAATTAGACTTATTGGCTCCCTCGCCCGAAATGAAGAAACAGGCCTGAGCGATGTGGACATATTCATCATATCCAACACTGTAGAAACCAACCCCCTGGAAAGAATAAAACCTTATTATTATTTTTTCTCTGAACGGTTGAAAATAGCCCTCGATGTGATGGTGGCCAGGCCAGAAGAACTTTCAGGCTTTGAAAACTTTGAAAAAATGCTTGAAGGAAGTATAATTCTGGCCTGAAAAATTTCCTTATTTCAGTTAAAGGAAAAGACTAATAAAAAAGGCAGCCGTGCACCCGGTGTCGACTGCTCGTCCCCTGCGGGCTTCGCCTCCCGAAAGCTCCGGCCAGGCTGACTGCCACACAAGAACCTGACCGTTACCGTTGC
>JACIYK010000334.1 GCA_014359965.1 Candidatus Aminicenantota bacterium | reverse complement strand
TGGAGCCTTCATTCTTGAACCTGACACTTCCCGGACTATTGTCCTGCTTAAAGGTCAGGGACATTATTCCAGGCTGGCTTTCGACGAGAAAGGACAGAAGTTAGCTTTTTTGAGCGACCGCGATAGCTACCAGGAAAAAATCTCTCCTTATAAACTCTATCTCTGGCAGGAAAAGATGACCGGGGCAGTAGAAATTGCCGGGCCCAAAACACCGGCTCTACCAGCTAAAAACGCACCTAGTGAAAACCGCACTCCTTCTTTTTCCAAAGATGGCAACTTGCTCTTCTTCGGTTATGCTCCAGTAGCTGAGCCAGAGCCAGAAAATGCACCCGAACCGATAAAAGTAGACATCTGGAGTTGGACCGACCCCGAGCTTCAGCCCATGCAAAAAGTCCGAGCCGAGGAGGAAAAGAAACGAAATTATTTAGCTGTTTGCCACCTAAATTCTAGAGATAGAAAAATCATTCCCCTCGGCTCAGAAGACCTGCCAGAAATCAGGCTTTCAGATGATGGTTATAAAGTCCTGGGCATTAATAATCGTCCTTACCGCCAGCTAATTTCCTGGGACAGAAATTACGCTGATTATTACCTGGTGGACATAAAAACCGGTCAGAAGGTCAAAATTCTGGAAAAATTCCCCAACTCGGTCAGTTTCTCGCCCGGTGGTAAATATCTTATTTTCTATGATGATTTGGTTAGGGCCTGGTTCAGCTACCGCCTGGCTGATGGTAAAAAATTTGACCTGACTTCAAAACTTGGGGTTAACTTCTTCCGGGAGGAATGGGACACACCCAACGAGCCGCCGGCATACGGCCTGGCCGGCTGGACAGAAAACGATGCTTCTGTCCTCCTCTACGACCGTTACGACATCTGGGAAATAAGACCTGACGGCAGTTCTACGCGGGTTTTAACCGGAAAATACGGACGGGAAAACAACCTGGTTCTTCGCTATCAAAAGTTAGACCCAGAGGAAAAAGCCATTTCCTTAAAAAAACCTCTACTGCTTTCTGCTTTCAATGAAAAGACCAAGGCCACAGGCTTTTACCGTCTGGACCCGGCTAAAAATGAGCCGCCCAGAAAACTTATTTACTTGGATAAAATGCTGGCCAACCTGCAAAAAGCTAAGAAGGCTGAAACCTACGTTTTTACCATCCAGACTTTTGAAGAATTTCCAGACCTCTGGGCCAGCGGCCCGGAATTCAACAACTTGAAAAAGGTCAGCCAGGCCAACCCGCAGCAGGCCGAATATCTCTGGGGTAAGGCTGAACTTATTACCTACCTCAACGCTGACGGGAAAGAACTCCAAGCTGTGCTCATCAAACCAGAAAATTTTGATCCAAACCAGAAATACCCCCTGATGGTTTACATCTACGAAAAGCTCAGCAACCAGCTTCACCG
>JACIYK010000333.1 GCA_014359965.1 Candidatus Aminicenantota bacterium | reverse complement strand
ACATCATGGAACCAAGAAATAGTGATATAATTCCACCCATGGTTAAAGCTCCGTATGAATGGACTTTTACTTCCAGAAGAAAAAGAACGGTGCCCAGGACGATGAGCAGCAGTCCAACCATGTTAACCGGTAAAATCTGAAAAGAAAAGAAGGCCAGGAGCAAGCTGATGCCCCCGATTACGCCGGGAAACACGGCTCCCGGATTAGCAAACTCAAAGTACAGCCCGAGCAACCCGAGCATTAATAAAATATAAGCCAGGTTAGGGTTAGCAATGGTCATAAGTAGTTTCTGACGAAAAGTCAACTGGATTTCTTCAATCGGGGCGTTTGCCAGGTGGAGCTCTTCCAGATGACCGTCAAACCTTCTAATCTGGCGACCATCAAGAGCCCGAATTAATTCCTCTTCGTTGTTTACTACCAGGTCAATCAGCTTGCCTTTTAAAGCTTCCTGTTCGGTGTAGCTGAGACTTTTCCTGACTGCATCTTCGGCCATCTGAATGTTTCTTCCTCTTTTTTCTGCCAGCGTTCTGATGAAGGCTGCGGCATCATGAGTAACTTTCTCTTCCATGGTTTTGTTCTGCCCCTGATCAGTCAGAGCGATGCCCACAGGATGGGCGGCTCCAGTGTTGGTGCCAGGAGCCATGGCAAAAACGTCGCAGGACAGACCAATGAAAAAACCAGCTGAGGCCGCTCTGGCACCGGGTGGGTAAACAAAAGCCACCACCGGCACCGGAGAGTTAACTATGCCTTCAATGATTTCCCGCATGGATGAATCCAACCCGCCCGGGGTGTTCATCTTGATAATCAGAAGTTCAGCTTTTTCGCTGCGGGCTCTTTCCAGGGCCTTAATTATTAACTCGGCAGTCACGGGATGGATAGGAGCGTTAATGGTCAGAGTGAGAATGCGGGCTTCCGCGCTTGTAAAAAATAAGAGAAGGCTCAGGAAAATCAGGAATGGCTGTTTTCTTCTCACGACATTTTTATTATAAAGAGAGGTTCCGAGTAAGTCAATTTAAATAATCTTTTTGAGCGTCTTGACATTTTGTTTTTTATAATCTAATTTTACTTTATTAATTTTGCTGATCGGTAGCAGTTAAGGAGAAAGCTGATGATCAAGAATGATATATTCTTAGTGCTTGAGCAAAAAGGTAATTTTAGCCGCACCAAAGCTGTTTTGCTGGTAGAGACTATTCTTAAATCTATGAAAGAGGCCCTCCTCAGAGGGGAAAAAATAGAAATTCGCGGCTTTGGCAGTTTTCGGGTGGTGCCTAAGAAATCAGGCTACGGTCGCGATATTCGTCGTAATAAGCAAATTCCCATTGCTGGTGGCAAAAGGGTTAAATTCAAACCCGGTCAGGATTTTAAGGTAAAAATCAAAAAACTTTCTGTTGAATAAAATAC
>JACIYK010000332.1 GCA_014359965.1 Candidatus Aminicenantota bacterium | reverse complement strand
GAATCCTGTGTGGCCAGGGCGTAAGCCTTGCCGTTCTTAAAGAAAAAGTAATCGGTTGGGACGTCGGCCTTGAATTGACCGATATAAATTCCATCTTTATCAAAGAGGTCAAAGAGGGTCGGCTCACCGGCCACGTAATTCGCCACCACCACCAGCCATCCATTCTCCATCAAGGCAAAGTTAGAATAAGCTGGCTTGTATTTTGGGAACTTGATGAACTTGTGGATTTCTTTCCTCATTTCTTCAGGATACCTTCTCAAAAAATCTTCTGCCCGGTCCCTGATAAAGTTTTCTTTATCTTTATCGCTGTAGGTTATCGGATCATAGTCCCGCCGGATGGACATTACCTTTTTACCTTCTGGGTTAAAAACGTCAATTACATAGTTTTCGCCTGTGCCAAAATAAATGTAATCATTATCTGCGACCAGGTAATTCGGTTGCGGTCCTGAAACCATGTCGCTCAGAAGGCTAGCCATAAATTTTGCCATGGAAATGGCGTCCCGGCCTTCCGGTGGTTTCGGCTCCTTAATCATGGAATAGAACTCAGTCAGAAGCTTACCCTGGCTATCAAATATCCCGTATTCCAGTTTAAAAGCTGAAAAGCCAGATTTCGATTCAATGCTCGCGGTGTGGACGGCTACGAGTTGCCCCCTGGAGTTGAGGTAAAGATTTTCAAAGACACCAGGAAGGTTAATCTGTTCAATAAAATTTCCTTCCCGGTCAAAAAAATTTATGCGTCGATTAGCGAGATCTGTTACGTAGAGAAGACCACGGTGGTCAAATCTAACCACAGAAAGGTTGCCGAACTCTCCCGGCCCCTGGCCCTGCTTTCCGATAGAGAGCAGGTATTTACCATCAGGATTGTATTTCTGAATTCTTAATTTTTGCCAGTCGCTTACGTAGAAATTGCCCTCATCATCGGTGTTGAAAATGATGGCTCCACCGAACATGTAGTTTTCATCGCCTTCAGCCACTCCAATGGTCAGCTCTTCTTCAAACACAAGTTTCTTCTTCTTTCCGTCGCGCGGGGCAGGAGTCTTGGGATTATTGACAATTTTAACCTCGGTCCCCAGGGGCTGAGCCGCTGAGCGAGCCAGCAGTTGATTTAAGGAACAGAGAATTATTAAGCTTATGGAAAGCAGCCAGGCTAAAAGCAAAAAAGCAGAAACTTTTTTGGCTATCCGAACCATAATACCCTCCCGATAGGTTTATTCGTCTTGCTCAAAAAAATCTTAATTCCAAGCCGGGGTACTGTCAACATATCGAAAAACGGGGGACAACTACAGTCATAATCAGCAGATTGCGATTGAACCTGTGATTTACACTTGATAACAAAATATCTTCAGGCTGAGCTAAAATCAGATGAACATCAGCCTGATAAATCTTGCTTTTTAGTAAAGTAAAAG
>JACIYK010000331.1 GCA_014359965.1 Candidatus Aminicenantota bacterium | reverse complement strand
TAGCTGTTTAATAAATCTTGGATACTTTTATTTTAATAACCAAGATTTATGGAAAAGCTATAACTGTTTTGATCGTGGAAAGGTAATAGCAGAAAAAGGAAATTTTGCTGATGAAAAGCCAGAAATATTTTTTAATCTGGGCATTGTATCTTATTGTTTCGGCCAATATGATTTAGCCGAGTATTATCTGGAAAAATCTCTACAGATTTATACAAAAAAACAAGACCTGGAATCTATTGTTTCTGGTTTGGTCGCTCTGGCTCTCTCTGTATACAAAAACCAAAAGGTAAATGGACTGGTCCACAAAACAGGGAAGGCGGAAGAACTTCTTGACCAGGCGCTGCAACTCAGCCTTAAAGCGGGGTTGAAGCCTCTGGAAGCCAGAATCATTAACAACCTGGCCTATGTGTATTTGGACAAGGACCTTGATAAAGCTCGAGAATATGCCAACCAGGCCTTGAACCTGGGGCAAAATTTAAATGATAAAGAAGTAATCGCTGCTTCTTTTAGCAACCTGGCGGAAGTTTTTCTGAGAAAAAATCAGGTTTCAAAGGCTGAGGATTATTTTAAAAAATCGCTGAGAATTGCCTCAGCTTCTAATTACTGGACTGAGGTTTGGAATGATTATGCCGGACTGGCCAGGTGTGATGAAAAGCGTGGAGCTTTTTCTCTAGCCATAACTTATTACCAGAAAGCCCTGAAAACACTGGGAAAATTGCGGAATAACATAAACTTGGATTTGTTCCGCATCGGTTTTGACCTGGAGAAAAAAGACGTTTATGAAGGGATAATCAGGTCGCTGGTTAATCTTAAAGCTAAGAAGAATTCAGCTGAGCTGGAGGATTTGATCTTTGCTTCCGTCAAAGAAATAAAAGCCAGGGTGTTTTTAGAAGAAATGTTAAAACATGATGACCAGAACCAGCTCTCAGAACTTTCAAAAGAGCTTTGGGCCCTGGAGGGGAATATTATGGACTTAATTGTCAACCACAGGAACTTGCCCAAAAATGAAATTGGAGCGGAAATTCAGGAGCTTGAACTCAGGTATCTAAGAAGCCTGGCCAGTAAAAATCCATCCAGCAATCAATCTAATTACCACCATCAACCATTGACCTTGCAAGAGGTTCGAGAAGAATGCAGGAGAAAAAACCAGGTTATTCTTGATTATTATCTGGGCAGGGACGAGTCCTACTGCTTTTTGATTAATAAAGACCATTGCCTGATATTTAAACTGGTGTCTGAAAAAGGGATAGAAAAAAGTATCAAACTTTATATTAAACTCCTTTCTAAACCAGAAATACCAACTGAAGAGCTAAGAATAGCCAGTAAAAAGATTCGGGAATTGTTGTTGCCAGATGAAGTACTCAGAGCTCTAACCGGGAATAGACTGGTAATTATACCTGACGGCCTTTTACAT
>JACIYK010000330.1 GCA_014359965.1 Candidatus Aminicenantota bacterium | reverse complement strand
CTGGCTCTCAGGCTGGCAGTCAGCTGCTATAATAATTCTGCTCAGTGGAATAATCATCTCCGTTTCTCTATCTGGTTTCAAAAAAGCATTTTTACTGGCGACTGGTATTGTGCTGTCATTCCTTCTGATAAAGCTGGACTTAACTACAGAAAAAATCTACTGGAAGCCTCTCAACTTTATTACGGCCCGGGATTCACCATATTCCAGAATAAAGCTCATTAAAACTGATGAACAACTTTCTTTTTACACCAACAACGTTCTGGCCTTTAACTTCCCAGACCTTGCAGCCGCAGAACAGGCTGTTCATTTTGCCATGCTGCAGAAGCCAGAAGCTAAAAAAGTCCTGCTCCTTGGTGGCGGTTTTAACGGTAGTCTGGAAGAATTGCTCAAATACCCAGAAGCCAGGGTTGATTATGTCGAACTAGACCCTGTTCTGGTGAATCTGGCCAAAAATATTTTAAAGGACAAAACTTCCATATTTAAGACCTCCCGCCTTTCCTTTATCACTAGAGATGGAAGAAAATTTCTTCAGGAACAACCACCCGCCTCTTACGAGGTTATTATCAGTCAGCTCCCTGAACCTGTGTCCCTTCAGTTGAATAGATATTACACTGTAGAATTCTTTTCTCTGGTTAAGAGTAGATTAGTTGAAGATGGACTTTTTTCTTTCTCCGTTCCCGCTTCGGAAAATTATCTTTCAGATGAACGGGCCGAATTCCTGGCCTCTTTGTATTTTTCTCTCACTCAGGTGTTTGAAGAAGTTTGTCTTCTACCTGGTGATTCAGTTTTCTTGCTGGCTTCCAGCCACGCCCTCCGTGATGATTTTGCTTACTACCAAGACCAGCTCAGAGTATTGAACTTGAACACTGTCTATTTCAGACCCGAAATTTTGGCTTACCGTCTGACTGACCTTAAAAAAAAATATCTGGAGGCCAGGATTAAAGAGGTTCGCCAGGCAAAATTGAATTATGATCAAACCCCGATAAGTTATTACTTTAACATTGTTCTCTGGAGTAAACAGTTCAAGGGCTGGGAAAAAAATTTACTGGTCTTCATGGCTAGACACAGCCGGCTTTATCTTTTTCACCTGCCCTTAATCTTGATTGTTTCATTACTACTTTATTCTCTTAAAACAAAATCTGTTTCCTGGCCAGTGGGCTGGCCTCTTTTTTTTCTTGGGTTCAGTACTATAATGGCTGAAATCGGGCTTCTGCTATCCTTTCAGGTCCATTCCGGCCTGGTTTACGGTAAAATCTCGCTTCTTTTATCTCTGTTCATGCTAGGCCTTTTTCTGGGGAGTTGGCAGGCAAAAATTTACCTGCCAGCTGGACAACTCTGGCCCCTGGTACTCTGCCAGGCAGCTATGGTGATTTTCCTGGCCGTGGCTAGCCTGAGTTATAAAATCGGCTCCGAATATTTTTATTACGGGCTTTTC
>JACIYK010000033.1 GCA_014359965.1 Candidatus Aminicenantota bacterium | reverse complement strand
ATCGGTCAGATAAACTTACGTTAAAAAACAGGTATAAAAAAATTCTAAGAGCTCTCCAGAGCTGGTTGGAAAAGGTAATGGCAAAATGGTAAATTTGGCAAGAAACATAGAATTGGTAAAAACAAAAATCATAAAATAATTATCAAATAAAAAGCGGGTGTACAAATTGATGGAAACAAAGATGAATAAAAAAGGACAGTCCGCCAAGAGCCACTCTGCTCCAGTGGGAGTAGTGGTTTCTGTTAACCTCAGCCAGAAAAAAGGGGTAAAAAAAGAACCCGGGGAAGAAGGTTACCTGCGGGAAGATTATGGTTTTGAAGGCGATGCTCATGCTGGGCCTGGTTTGAGACAGGTGAGCCTATTAGCTCTAGAAAGTATTGAAAAAATGAAGAAAATGGGGGTGAACGTAGCACCAGGAGATTTTGCCGAAAACATTACCACCAGCCACCTGGACCTTCCTTCTCTTCCAGTGGGCACCATCCTGGAAGTAGGCGAGGGCGTCGTTCTTGAAGTCACGCAAATAGGTAAGACCTGCCATTCCGGCTGTGCCATTTTCCAGCAGGTGGGTCATTGTGTTATGCCCAGGGAGGGAATTTTTGTGAGAGTGGTCAAGGGCGGTAAAATAAAAGCAGGAGACAGGATCAATGTCAGGTTCAGGAGATGAGTTAAAAGGACTCAGTTTTGCCATCATCACAGTCTCTGACAGGTCATGGGCCGGCCAGAGGGAGGACCTGAGCGGTCCGGCACTAAAAGATTACCTGGAGAAAAAAGGAGCTCGCATCGTCAAGATGTTATTGGTACCGGATGAACTAGAAGAAATTAAGACTACTCTTATAGCCCTTTGTGATGATCCAGATGCCCCAGAAGTCATCCTGACAACTGGAGGAACAGGACTTTCCCCGCGCGATGTCACTCCAGAAGCTACCAGGGCAGCGTTGGAAAAAGAAGTTCCTGGTCTGGCTGAAGCAATGCGGGCTGAAAGCCGGAAAAAAACACCCATGGCCATGCTTAGCCGGGCGACCTGCGGCATTAGAAAAAAGACCCTGATCGTCAACCTGCCAGGCAGTGTGCGCGGAGCGCTAGAAAATCTGGAAGTGGTGGCTCCGGCTCTCGGGCATGCCCTGGAGATTTTAAGGCAGAAAATTTCTGACTGTCAGCAATCAGAGCATTTATCAGATAAGGAGAAGGAGAAAAAATGAAAGCCGTAGCTATCATCGGAGCTTCAGACACCGGCAAAACCAGGCTGATTACCGCGCTGGTGGAGGAATTGAAAAAAAGAGGGTTGACGTGCGGGGTGCTGAAGAAAGCCAACCATGAAATTGAGCTTGATGTGGAAGGCAAGGATTCCTGGCAGTTTATCAGGGCCGGAGCTGAAATATCAGCGGTGATGACCGATGAAAAATTATTTCTGATCAAAAAAAGAAGGGGCCATGACACCCTGCTGGAAACAGCTCTAGATAAATTTTCCGGGGTTGATTTTCTGCTGGTGGAAGGGGGCAAGAGGGAAAGTGCTTTTAAGAAGATTTTACGGGTGCATAACGATGACGACCATAATCTCATCAGCCCGCCTGAGGACCTGATAGCTGTGGTTTCTGACGAACCATTTTCTTCACCGTTCCCGCTCTTTCTGGCTGAAGAGGTGGAGAAGCTGACGGAGTTTTTGCTGAACGTGCTTGAACCCATGGAGCCGCTGGTCAAATTAAAGGTGGACGGCCAGGTCATTCCCCTTAACTCGTTTGTGCAGAATCTTGTGGCTGAAACGATAAAAGGAATGGTCCGGGCTTTAAAAGGTGTTCCAGGAAGCCCGGAAAACATAATCATTGAGGTTCGTGGAGGGGGAAAAGATGAGAAGAACAAACCATAAGAGCAACTTTAAGAAGCAGCCGATAATTAACCTGGACAGGTTAGAAAAAGAATTCTTTTCCCGGCATGACCCTGAGCTTTTACCAATTCTGAAAAAAGCTGTCATCGGTATAGCTGGTGCAGGCGGGCTGGGCTCGAATGTGGCTGTGTCTCTGGCCAGAGTCGGGGTGGGGAAACTAATTATTGCTGATATGGACAGAGTTTGCCCTTCTAACCTTAACCGGCAGTATTATTTTCTTGACCAGATAGGTAAGGTTAAAGTTTATGCCCTGCGAGAAAATCTCCAGCGAATAAATCCTTTTTCCATTTATAAAGTTCACCACGTAAGAGTGACACCAGAAAACATCAAAGAGCTTTTCTCTGAAGCCGAAATCATGGTGGAGGCTTTTGACTTAGCTGAAGAAAAAAGCATGCTTATAAATACCTGGCTGAGCTTATTCCCGGACCGTCCCATCGTGGCTGCCTCCGGACTATCAGGCTTCGGGAAGAATAATAAAATCAGGACCAGAAAACTGGGGCAGCTTTACCTCTGTGGTGATGAAGAGAGCGAACCAACTGACAGGATAAGCCCTATGGCCCCGCGCGTGGCCATAGTTGCTAACATGCAGGCCAACCTGGTTCTGGAACTGCTTTTTAGAAATAGAAAGGGACGTTAACTCTGTCAATTCTGGCCCCAATGCCAGGCAGCTTTTGGCAAATTTATACTTATCTGCTAATTTAGAAGCGAAGAAAATGGGGAGTGGAGCAAAGCTCCCTGAGGAGGTTTTCGATGTTTAAGGTAAATGAATATTTTGAGGGAAAAGTCAAGTCCATTTCCTTTACCACCGAAGATGGCCCGGCGACTATTGGGGTAATGGCGGCCGGCGAGTATGAGTTTGGCACTTCCAGCCAAGAAATAATGACCGTCATTACCGGTCGTATGATAGTCAAGCTTCCAAACAGCAACGAATGGCAGGAATTCAAAGCTGGAGAGAAGTTTGTTGTACCACCCAACCAGAAATTTCAGCTTAAAATTCCGGCCGAGGCCTCATATCTCTGTCTTTATCGTTAAAAATCACCCTGCGTCCAGTTCCCATCAATCAGGCGCCACATGCGGCCGTTGGGGTTTTTGGTACGAAGTTCTTCAGGCAGGCGGTCTTCACGCACGTTATCATAACAGTGCCGGGCAGCGAACCGGAGGAAAGCGGTCGGGATACCAACGGAAGTAAAGCCAGGATGTCCGGTGGCCGGAAAAGGTCCGCCGTGATGCATGGCCGAAGTCACTGCCACGCCCGTAGGCATTTTATCATTTAGCAAGCGACCGCATTTCAACCTGAGCCAGGGTTCAATCTGCCAGTAAAATTTTTCATCAGCTTCTGACAGGCTGGAATAAACCGAACAGGTCAGGCTTCCTTCCAGGTTTTGTGCCACTAGCAGCATTTCCTCTCTGGTTTCAGCCAGCACGACCAGAGTTAAAGTACCAAAGGCTTCCGTCTGAAATAGGCCAGGCTTTTCCAGAAATTTAGCCGCTGGCACAGAAAATAACGTTGGCTGGAACCTGAAACCGGGTGGTGGAAGAGGTTGACCCCCAGCCAGAAGTTTGGCACCCGCTTCTTTAAGATTATTCGCAGCTGTTTTCAAGTTTTCCAACACAGCGGGTGATAGTAAAATGCCGGCTGGTTGACTGGAAAAGATGGCTGTTAATTCTCTAAGGAAATTTTCTCCAGCCTCATCATTAAGAATAACTACCAGCCCGGGCTTGGTGCAGAATTGTCCGGCCCCCAGAGAGCAGGAAGTAAAAAGCTCAGCGGCCAGGGAACGAGCTTTTTCTTTTAAAATATCAGGCAAGAAAAACACCGGGTTGATGCTGCTCATCTCGCCGTAGAACAATTTGCCTGCTTTTTCGGCCGCTTCCTTAAGAGCCAGCCCGCTTTTCTTGCTTCCAGTAAAAGCCACAGCTGCCACATAAGGGTGGCTGACCAGTTTCAAGCCGTCCTCGTTTTTAAAATGATAAAGCATCTGCACGGCCGAAAGCGGCAGGCCAGATTTTTTCAGAGCTTCTAAGAGAAGTTCGCTCATTAACCTGGTTGTGCCTGGATGACCCGGATGAGCCTTGCAGATGACCGGGTTACCACAGGTCAGGGCGCTAATCAGGTCACTGCCAGCTACAGAATTAAAAGCTAGCGGAAAATTGTTCGGGCTGAAAACCACCACCACTCCGCCCAGCGGTCCATATATGGAGCGGATGTTTAGCTTGGTATCTATGATAGCCTGCTTCCAGCTTCTCTCCCGGACGGCCTCGGCAGCCTGACGGAATTGACTGATCATCCTGGGAAATTCAGAAGAATTTAATCTTGGCTCAAGCGGTAAGGCGGTTTCCAGGTTAGCCTGGCGAACTATGGCTTCTTTGTTTTTCTCCAACAGGTCAGCATAAAGGTCAAAAAAGGCTGCTATTCTTTCTGGCGGGCAGCTGGCCAGCTCCAACCTTAGCCGGTGGCTTTCTTCCAGGGCATATTCCAGGTCTGGCCATTCCGAAACTGGATAGGTTTCTGGCAATAACTCACCTGTAGCCGGATTGTAGGCCTGGAAAGTTTCTCTATAATTAGCTTGACGAAATTGACCGCCAAGAAGGACAGGATAAACATTTTCTTTTTCTTTATTTGTTCTCATTTTACTTTGCTCCTTATTTCATGTTTGACAACCTTGGTTATTATTTTATCATCTCTGTTTTTTTCAGGTAATCAAAAGGATAGAATAAATCAATAAAATGGCCCAGCTGTTTTTCAGCTAACTAATTGATTGCAAACAACTCAGATAAATTGGAAGGTTTCAGGTGCCGGCAAAAAATAAACCCTTCTTCTTGAAAAAATCATTTTTTTATTAACGGTTACACCGGCAAAAAAAGAGCCCAGATAACAGTTCAGCCGCCGGAATAAATAGGAGAAATGGCTATCCGGTCTCCCTCTTTTAATTCTGCTCCAGGTGCTACGGCCTGTCCATTGCGGGTGATAATTTTGGGCCGGTTGGGGTCAAGAGGCAAAGTAGCCAGCAGGGCATCTACTGTGGCACCTTCTGGCATCTCGACCATTTTTTCAGAAAAACCGACCTGGTTTACCAGAGGCCCGATAAGTTTTACAGTTATTTTTATAGTCTGCTTGTTCATTTTGCTCTCCCGAACTCCAAATTCTTCCTGCGTTTTACCAGGAGACGTAAAAAGTAAAGCTTCAATTTATTATACCATTTTTATTCTAACCTGATATGCCTTGCCGTCATCTAAAAATCCATTTTTTTTTCACTTGTTCATCTAGTTCTGGGTTTTTAGAATTTAAAGGGGAAAATGACTGGTCAAAAAGTATATAAAAGTTGTCAAAAATTTCTCAACTCCTGTCTAAGAGTATTGCCTGACAGAAAAAAAGCTTAAAAGCCAGTAATTATGTTTCCCGTTTATTAGTTGCCTCAAGCAGTTTGCTCTGTCGGGCAAATAAACAGGATGTTTTTTAGGAGATAATCATCCCTCTAAAAAATTTATTCCTCTTGATATCTTTTAGGT
Source organism: Candidatus Aminicenantota bacterium (assembly GCA_014359965.1). Lineage (GTDB taxonomy): Bacteria > Acidobacteriota > Aminicenantia > Aminicenantales > Saccharicenantaceae > Saccharicenans. The sequence goes on along the minus strand of JACIYK010000033.1, from coordinate 11,307 downwards.
AAGCTGTGAACTATCAGCTTCAGCTGCCCGCATAAAATTAAGCTTGAAGCAGTTAGCTTATTCCTATCTTTTTTCCTTACTAAATTAAAACAGGGCTTTCGCTTCTCTGATTAGCTTAATCGACGGTTTAGCATTTGCCTTTTATTTTTCCAGCTAATACCTGAGCCGGTTCTATTCCAGCTTGGTGAATTTTTCTACTTCAGCTGCTTCCTCTTTAAGATCCAGTGCCTCGGCTGTTTGTCTGGTGGGGATGCCGCGCTTGTCCCAGCCTCTCTGCTGATAATAATGATCCAGCAGCTGGTTGTATTTATCTAACTCTAGGACTTTGCCAGCAATCGGACCATCCTGATCAGCGTTGTTCGGGTCAAACCAGATCATTGGCGGATAGTCTTTAGTTCTGTTCCAATCAGGAAACTCCCGGACCCAGAAGAACTTCATCAGAGCGTAAATACGGTCAGCTACCTTCCAGAAATCATCCAGAGTCCAGTTCAGGCCAGTGGTTCTGTTGAAATACTCGGCGTAGTGATCAAGTTCCCAGCCCAGCTCAATCCAGGGGAAACGGCAGGCCACGATGAATTCGAATAGCCCACCCCGGATTCTCTGCAGTTCAATGACCTTGGCAGCTTTTTCTGGCCCGTAAGAATCCCGCTGAGATTGCTTCAGTTCATAGGTGATGACCCAGCTTTCTTTGTGGTGGGCACCAATCGGGCTGGTACCAAAAGCCAGGGCCATACCCGGGATGAACTTACAGTTGTAGGCAGAAATTTCTAGTCCCTTGACATGCATAGCGTAAGCTTCAGAGCCATGGCCGATTTTTCTGGCCATTCTCATCGTGCCATCTGCCAGCAGGTTGCCTACTTCTCCTTCTCGTCTGGCGGCCATACCCAGCAATTTTTTGGCCATCTCAGCATCACCAAAACGAAAATCGCCTTTTATGGCGCCCTGCTCAATGGCATCAGCGTAGAAAGCTAACACTGCTCCGGCGGAGATGGTATCCAGACCATAATCATCGCAGAGGTAATTCAGAGAAGCTACCTGGTCCAGTTCGAAGATATCAAGGTTGCTGCCTAGCATGCCGATGTTTTCGTAATCAAGCTCTGATTCCCGTCCTTCATGGTCCAGAATGGTAATGCCGCAGCGCATGGTGCAGTTGGGACAGCCGTAAGTGGCCACGCGAGCGTTGTTGAGCCTTTCTCCGTCAATTTTCCAGGCATCAGGATGATGTGTTTTTCTCATGTTATGGACCGGCAGGGCCGCCACTTCATTACACCAGGCCAGTACTCCAGTGGTACCCTGAATGGACCAGCCGGTTTTCTTGTCAATTTCTCCGACTTTTTTCAAATCTTCCAGACCGAGCTTTTTCATCCCTTCTGGATCGGCCACGGGAATGGGTTTTGAGCCTTTAATAACAATAGCCTTCAATTTCTTAGAACCCATAACCGCACCAATGCCGGGACGGCCACCAGCTCTTCCTTCCAGGCTGCGGATCATGGAATAGAGGTTAAGATTTTCCCCACCCTGACCGATTAACAGGATGCCTGCACCTCTTCCATATTTCTTGTAAAGCCAGTTTTGAGCCTCATAAGTACCCTTTCCCCAGATTTCCTCAGCCGGCAGGTATTGGACTTTTTCGTCTTCTATGTAAACATAAATGGGCTTATCTGCCTGTCCTTCAAAAATAATGATATCGTAACCGGCTTTTCTCATCTGTTCAGTGACTCTTGTACCCAAGTTGCCGTCACCATAACCGCCAGTTAGAGGAGATTTGGCAGCGACCACGGTTTTACCTGTGTTGGGAGCAGGAATACCAGCAATTGGTCCCACGGTAACAATCAATTTGTTTTCCGGACCAAGCGGGTCAATACCAGGTTTTAATTCATCCCAAAGAATCTTCAGGGCAAAGCCGCGTCCACCAACCCACTTGCGGGCAAAGTCTTCGCCAAAATGTTCTACCTTATGAGTGCGGTTTGTCAGGTTAATTCTTAAAATATTTCCTGTCCAGCCATACATTTTTCTACCTCCCGTTTAATATCAGAAATTACGGATAACATAATCCGAAATTTTAGTCAACAAAAAAAGGGGGTAGCCTGATTAAAAAATAGGATGGGTCTCTAAATTTTATATCTTGAGAGCTGGTTTGATTGGCCAGTTTTAAAAGAAAATTATTGTCTTGTAAAGACCTGCTTTTTGAGTAAAATAAAAAAAGAGGAAATGGAGAGGGTAAATGGCCAAAAAACTATACAGGTCAACTCAACAGAAAATGTTAGGTGGCGTTTGTGCCGGGCTGGCTGAATATTTTGACCTCGATGTTTCTCTCGTACGACTGATCTTTGTGGGTCTGGCTCTTCTCACGGCCTTACTGCCCATGACACTTTTTTACCTTATTGCCTGGCTGGTGATTCCACCGTCCCCAGTTCACAGACCTGAATCGTGAGAGGTAGTTATCACTGAAGATGAAAACAGCCGGAGAGATAAATTTCCGACACATAGCCATTGAAGGAGTTTTTAAATCCAGAAAAACTCTCCTAGCTCACTTACTCAGCCAGAAAATCGGGGGACAATTAGTTCTGGATCAAACCGGCAACCCCTATCTAAAAGATTTTTACCACGAAAAAGAAGGAGCAGCCTTTCTGGCACAGTTAATTTTTCTGGCCAATCGTTATCATCAGCAAGCTAGGCTTCTTCAGCGTGATTTGTTTGTGGAAAGGATTATCTGCGATTATCTGTTTGAAAAGGACAAGATTTACGCCTACCAGACGCTGACAGATGATGAGCTTATGGTTTATGAAAGAATCTACAGCATTTTGGCTGAGCGCGTGCCGCGCCCGGACCTGGTCATTTACCTCCAGATATCTCTAAAAACTCTTATCAGGAGGATTGAAAAAGAGGGCGACCCTACGGAGAAAAACATTTCCGAGAAATACCTGGAAGATTTAATTGAGGCCTATGACTATTTCTTTTTTAATTACAAAGCAACGCCCCTGCTGGTCATTAAAGCTGACGAACTGGATTTTTCTCAAGAGGATCAGGTTTGGGAAATCATAGAGCAGATAAAACAGATGACCCGGGGCACTCTTTTTTATGTCCCTCAGAGTTTTAAAGCAAAATAATTGAAAAAGTGATAGAATTGTAATTGAGCTCAGAGGTGGGTGGCCATCCTGAGACTCGGAGCCAGCCTTTAAGCTAAAAGGTGCTTTACCCTGAGCCCGAATAGGGCAGGGGAGAAAGAAAGGAGATGCTATGGCTCAAACTCAAGCCGACCGGGTAACAGTCTGTTATTTACAGGAGCTTAAAAGACAGAAGCAAAAAATAACTGCCCTCACGGCTTATGATTATCCCGTGGCCAGGATTCTTGATGAGGCCGGGGTTGATATTATTCTGGTGGGGGATTCCCTGGGCATGGTCGTTCTCGGCTACGAAAACACCCTGCCGGTGACTATGGAGGAGATGATCCATCACACCAGAGCTGTAGTCCGGGCCAGAAAAAGAGCTATGGTCATTGGTGATATGCCCTACCTTTCCTTCCATCTTTCATTAAAAGATTCAGTGGCCAACGCCGCTAGGTTTATTAAAGAGGCCGGGGCTGATGGAGTTAAACTGGAGGGTGCTACCCCCCTGCGAGTTCAGCTGGTAGAAGCACTGACTGAGGCCGAAATTCCGGTCATGGGGCACGTGGGCCTTACTCCCCAATCGGTCAGGCGGCTGGGAGGATTTAAAGTCCAGGGAACAGAAGAAGAAAAAGCAGAAGCCATATTTCGTGGAGCTCTGGCCCTGGAGAAAGCCGGCGCTTTTGCTCTGGTTCTGGAATCAATTCCAGCGGAATTAGCCCGGGAGATAACTTCAGCCGTTAAAATTCCAACCATAGGCATCGGGGCTGGACCTGATTGTGACGGGCAGATACTGGTGGTTAATGATATGCTTGGTTTAACCAGCGGTTATCTTCCCAGGTTTGTGAAAAAATATGCCGAGCTAGGTCAGCAGATGAACCAGGCTGTTTCTCAATACCTTAAGGAAGTGCGGGCCGGTCTTTACCCGGAAGAACAGCACTGCTATCATTTAAGGCCAGAAAAAGCTGGCCTGGTAAGAAAAATTAAAAATAAAATATTGAAAGAAAAAACAAAGCAGACAAAGGAGAACAGAAAATAGACAGAAAAAAAGTAAAGACATTCCTCGTCTTTGGCGATGAGAAGTATAACTTAAAGAGTTAAGAGGAGTTAAAAAATTAAAGAGGAAAAGAAAATGGAAATAGCCAAAACGATTGAGGAAGTAAAACATCATGTCTTGCTCTGGAAAAAGAACGGCTTAAAGATTGGTTTTGTTCCCACTATGGGCTATCTCCATGAAGGGCACCTGAGCCTGGTACGGGAAGCCAGGAAGCGGACAGACCGTGTGGTGGTTTCTATTTTTGTCAACCCCACGCAGTTTGGACCGAACGAAGATTATCAGGTTTATCCGCGCGATTTTGAACGTGACCAGAGTCTTCTATCAAAAGAAGGAGTGGATTTGATTTTTTATCCATCCGTGGAAGTTATGTATCCCGAAGGATATAAAACTTACGTAGAAGTAAAAGACCTACAGGACAGGTTGTGCGGTCGTTCCCGGCCAGGTCATTTCCGCGGAGTTTGCACGGTGGTGCTTAAGCTTTTCAACATTGTTCAGCCGGAAGAAGCTTTTTTTGGCTGGAAAGATGCACAGCAGGTTATCATCCTGCAAAAAATGGTAGAAGACCTTAATCTGCCGGTAAAAATTGTGCCGCTCCCGCTGATCAGAGACAATGACGGACTGGCTTTGAGCTCAAGAAATTCTTACCTCAATCCAGAAGAACGAAAAGCGGCTCTGGTTTTAAGCCGCAGCCTGGACTTGGCGGCCGAACTTATAAAAAGCGGGGAAAAGAGGGCGGAAGTGATAAAAAACAGAATGCTGGAGCTTATTCAGCAGGAACCGTGGGCGCGGGTTGATTACGTGGAAATCGTTGACCTGAAAACTCTGGAACCACTGGAGCAGGTCCAGGATAACACTTTAATTGCTCTGGCAGTTTATATCGGCCGGACCAGGTTAATTGATAACCTGAGGATAATTTCGGGAGGTCTGGAAAAATGATTGTCTCTTTTCTTAAATCAAAAATTCACCGGGCAAAGGTTACTTACAGCGAGGTTGATTATGAAGGCAGTTTGGGCTTGGATGAAGAATTAATGAATGCAGCAGGGATGAGGGAATTTGAAAGGGTAGAAGTTTACAACGTAACTAATGGTGAAAGGTTTTCCACTTATCTGATTAAGGAAAAGCCGGGTTCCGGCCGCGTCGGGGTTTACGGGGCAGCTGCCCACAAAGCCAGAGAAGGCGATATTATCATCATTACTTCTTATTGCAGCCTGACTGAAGATCAGGCTGAATTTCACCGACCACACATTGTGCTGCTGGATGAAAACAACCGAATAAAGATGGTCAAAAGCTGAAACCCAATTGATCTGTTTACCCGGTTTTCTGTTATGGCAATTGTAGATTCAAAAACAAATCAGGGATTAGCCAAGTCTAAGGAATTTCCGCCTCGGCTCGATCTTCGGAAAATCTTTATCGGGCGAAATTTTGGAGAAGCAGATTTATCTACCTGATTATTCTTCCCCGTGGAGAAAATATCTAGTTAAAACATATTATGGCTCTCTATTGTTTTCACCCGATAGCGGATGATATCCAGTCAAAAATACTCAGCGGAAGGAGCTCATTCCAGATGGTAGTTGGGGGCTTCTTTAGTGATAACGACATCATGAACATGGCTTTCCCGCAGAGAGGCGGTGCTGATTTTTATGAACCTGGCTTTTTTCTGCAGTTCCTCAATCGTTCGGCAACCTGCATAGCCCATACCAGCTTTGAGCCCGCCGACCAGCATCTGGATGATGGACACAGCACTGCCTTTGTAAGGCACCCGGCCCTCAATTCCTTCTGGCACGAGCTTGGTTGTTTCTGAAACTGAATCCTGGAAGTAGCGGTCTCGGCTGCCTTCTTTCATGGCTTCAATCGAACCCATGCCCCGGTAGGTTTTGTAAGCCCTGCCCTGATATATGACGACTTCACCTGGTGACTCATCTGTGCCAGCCAGCAGATTGCCAAGCATAACTGATGAAGCGCCAGCGGCTATGGCTTTGGTGATATCACCTGAATACTTGATGCCACCATCAGCAATCAGTGGTATGTTATGTTTGCTAGTTACTTTATAGACATCGGCTATGGCGGTAATCTGGGGAACACCAATGCCGGCAATGACGCGGGTGGTACAGATAGAACCAGGGCCAATGCCCACCTTCACGGCATCTATACCCAGCTTGATTAAATCTTCGGCTGCCTCCGCTGTGGCAATGTTTCCGGCGATAAGGTCAATGTCCGGATAGGCTTGCCTGATTTTTTTCACTGTGTTCAGAACTCTTTGTGAATGGCCATGAGCAGTATCTACAACAATTACATCACAACCAGCCTTGACCAGAGCGGCCACCCGGTCCATAACTTCAGCGCCCACACCTACTGCCGCTCCAACTCTTAATCGACCAAGTTTATCTTTGGAAGCCAGGGGGTACTGGATGCGTTTGAGGATATCCTTGTATGTTATCAAACCTTTCAGATGGTAATTTTCATCAACGATCAGGATTTTTTCCACTTTATGTTGATGAAAGAGTTTTTCTGCTTCCTCCAGCGGGGTGCCCACCGGCACGGTAACCAGCTTCCTAGTCATTACTTCTGAAACCGGTATATCCAGGCGATTTTCAAAACGGATATCGCGGTTAGTGATGATGCCTACCAACTTGTTGTTTTCGTCAGTGACTGGTAATCCGGATATTTTGTATTTTTTCATTAACTCAATGGCCTGGCGTATCTTATCTGTGGGCCGAAGGGTTATGGGTTCTACAATCATACCGCTTTCATGCCTTTTCACTTTGTCCACTTCTTCGGCCTGAGCTTCTATAGACATGTTGCGATGGATAATGCCAATCCCGCCCTGCTGGGCCAGACAGATGGCCATGCGGGAAGAAGTGACGGTGTCCATGGCTGCGCTGAGGATAGGAATTTTTATCTGAATGTTTCTGGTCAGCCAGGTTGTGACATCAGCTTCTGTGGGGAGAACATCAGATTTAGCGGGGAGGATGAGGACATCGTCAAAAGTTAAACCTTCTTTTAATTTTTCCTCTAACATATTTATCCTCCTCTCGCTTCAGTGTTTTTTCTTTTTGCCCGGGATAAGCGGCCGGGCCTGCTTTAGGTAGGTACCACCTGCAGCGGCTGCAGTCTGCTGTGGTTTCTGATAATAGATTGGTTGTGCTTGACGACGGGGCATTTCAGCTTCCACTACGGGCTGGATTAGGAACAGATAACGAACAGCATCTTCTTCAATGCGGTCCAGCATTTGCTGGAACATTTCGTAGCTTTCTTTTTTGTATTCAATAAGCGGGTCACGCTGCCCGTAACCGCGAAGACCGATGCCTTCTTTGAGATAGTCCATTTCCAGCAGGTGGTCTTTCCATCGAGCGTCTATAACCTGAAGGAGAATCAGCCGTTCAAACTCCCTCATTCTTTCCGGTCCTAAAAGCTTTTCCTTTTGTTCATATATTTCCCTAACGTGGTTGGAAAGGGCCGTGAAAAGCTCTTCGTAAGTGATTTCCTGCCAATTGAGGTTTAGCTGATTCAAGTCAATAGAGAACTGAGCATGCAGAGCCTGCTGCAGAGCTTCTCTATCCCACTCCTCCGGATGCTTTTCTTTGTTGGCGTACTGCTCCAGGTACCACTCTATTAGTGAATCAAAAAGATTAAGGAAATAATCGCGCAGATCCTTGCCTTCCAGTATTTCCCGGCGCTGACGGTAAATCGTCTCGCGCTGTTTGTTCATAACATCATCATATTCCAGCAGGTGCTTTCTGATGCTGAAATTCTGAGCTTCCACCTGCTTCTGGGCTCGCTCTATGGCTCTGGTCACCATGGGATGCTGAATGGGCACTCCTTCAGACATGCCGATTCTGGACATCAGGCCGGAGAGCCGGTCTGAGCCGAATATACGCATGAGGTCATCTTCAAGTGAAAGGTAGAAACGAGAGGAACCAGGGTCTCCCTGGCGGCCGGCGCGACCACGCAGCTGATTGTCAATGCGTCGTGATTCATGGCGTTCAGTACCGATGATGTGAAGGCCCCCAAGAGCCACGACTTTTTCGTGTTCTTCCTGGGTTATTTTTAGCGCTTCTTCGTAGGCTTTCTGATATTGTTCGGGTGTAGCTTTGGCCGGGTCTATGCCGGCTTTTTTCAGAGCTTCTTTTGCCAGAAAATCTGGGTTCCCGCCCAGCAGAATATCCACGCCACGTCCTGCCATGTTAGTGGCAATGGTTACCGCGCCAATTCTACCAGCCTGGGCGATTATCTGCGCTTCAAGTTCGTGGTATTTGGCGTTAAGCACCACGTGCTTGATGCCCTTTTTCCTGAGCATTTCGCTCAGCTTTTCTGATTTTTCAATGGATATGGTACCAACCAGCACGGGACGGCCTATTTTATTCAGCTCGATAATTTCTTCCACCACGGCATTCCATTTTTCTCTGGCCGTGCGGTAAACCACGTCTGGGTATTCAATGCGCCGCAGAGGCTTGTTGGTCGGAATTTCCACCACATCCAGCTTGTAGATGTGCATGAATTCTGCTGCTTCAGTGGCTGCCGTACCGGTCATGCCGGCCAGCTTTTTGTACATGCGGAAGTAGTTCTGAAAGGTGATGGAAGCCAGAGTCTGATATTCTTCTTCTACCTTGACGCCTTCTTTGGCTTCTAGTGCTTGATGCAGTCCGTCACTGTATCGTCGCCCGGGCATCAGGCGGCCGGTAAATTCATCTACAATAATAACCTGGCCATCTTTAACCATGTAATCCACATCTCGTTTGAACAGGAAATGAGCTTTAAGCGATTGATTGATGGCATGTACCAGGTCCATATAGTTCAGGTCATAGAGGTTGGGTACACCAAAGTACTTTTCCGCTTCAGCCACGCCGTTTTCGGTAAGAGCCACTGTTCTGGTTTTTTCATCCAGAGTAAAGTGTTTATCTTTTTGCAGCCGGCGAACAAATCTGTCAACCTTATAATAGAGCTGGGTTGATTCCTGAGTGGGACCAGAGATGATGAGGGGTGTTCTAGCTTCGTCAATCAGGATGCTGTCCACCTCATCCACGATGGCATAATTAAACTCTCGCTGCACCACATCTTCCAGGCGGAATTTCATGTTATCCCGCAGGTAATCAAAGCCGAATTCGTTATTTGTGCCGTAGGTGATGTCTGCGGCATAGGCTTTCTTGCGCTCAGCATCTCCCATTTCATGTTGGATGACCCCAACGCTCAAGCCGAGGAACTTATAGATAGGGCCCATCCATTCGGCATCGCGCTTGGCCAAGTAATCGTTAACTGTGACAATATGAACGCCCTTACCTTCCAGGGCGTTGAGGTAGGCTGGCAGAGTGGCCACCAGAGTTTTACCTTCGCCGGTTTTCATTTCGGCGATTTTGCCCTGATGCAGTACAACGCCACCCATGAGCTGGACATCAAAATGACGCATCCTGACGGTACGCCGGGCAACTTCGCGGACAACGGCAAAAGCCTCTACCAGAATGTCGTCAAGGGTGGCACCCTGACGTAGTTTTTCTTTGAATTCAGCTGTTTTGGCTTGAAGCTGGGCATCAGTCAGCTTCTGGATTTGCGGTTCAAGGGCATTGATAGCCGCAACATAAGGCTGGAGTTTTTTCAGGTCCCTTTCGTTCTTGGTCCCGAAGATTTTAGTTAAAAGCCATTTCCACATTTATTAATTTTTAACAGAAACCCGCCTTAAAGTCAATTATACCCTTCTTTCAGGTTAAGACATGGTATCCAGTTTAAGGGGAGTATTTGGAAGCGGCAGGCGGGCAGCCAGGCATTGGGAATGATGTTGAGCAGAGCAGGACGCTGCCTGGAATCAATTTGATTTGCTTTCTCCTGCGGTCTGAAGTGTAAGCTAAAATAGTTTTTTCCGGGGAGGAATATATTGTAAAATTAAATCTAAGGAGGGCAATATGCGAAAAGCCTGGCTGGTAGTTTTAATCGTTGTCGTTATCCTTCTATCCATTATAATTATTCAGAATCGCGAACCGGTTAAGACTCACTTTTTATTAGCTACAGTGGAAATGCCTCACATCCTTCTACTCTTGATTACTGCGGCTGCGGGTTTTGTCGCCGGGTTGATGGTGGCTCTGCTGTCTGAGCGCAAAAAAAATAAACAGAATGAACAAACTCAGCGCAAGCCGTATTAATGCTGAAACTATCGGATAATAGAGAGAGATTTAATTTAACGCAGCCGGGAAATTTGAAGGCCCCCAGGGAATGGTCTACGTCGAGACTCTAACAGAAAAAATATTGGCGAAAACAGGCTCCGTTGTTTATAATCATAGATATTCCAGGCCGTTGACAAAACAGGGGAAAGTTCATAAAAGGATTGCATAATTCTTTAAATTGGAGGCCTGAAGAAAATCACGGCCGAACAGCTTGGTCTCAGTCCGGTCTTGATGGCGGCGGCTAACAGCTCGGGCGGAGTCATGGGCAAAATGGTCGACGCTCAGAGCATCGTGGTGGCTAGCACAGCGACAAGTTGGTACGGCCATGAAGGTCAGATTTTGCGCTTTGTCTTCTGGCATAGTCTGGTGCTGGCCGGGCTGGTAGGTCTGCTGGTCCTGCTTCAAGCTTATGTCTATCCTTTTATTTTTTTAGTAATAAATATAATAAATATACAAAGATGACTAATATGCCAGGATGATGGCCCAGTTTGATTGATAAAAAAATATTAAAAATGAGGTTTAAGTAAATGAAAGGAGTTGTCACCCATACCCTGAGATTTTTTGGCAGGAGTATTGTCTTAATTTTTTCTTTAATTTTATTTTTTTCTCAGGTCCGCGCTCTTTTACCACAAAGCGTTAGCGAAAAGAAAGAAACTGAAAACAAGCAGCTGATAGTTAAAGTTATCCAGCCCTGGCCGGTCCTAGAAAAATTCTCCGTAACCAAAGCTGGTGAAGTAGAGCCTATTGGCATTTTGCTAGAAGTGCGCTGGCCCATGGAATGGGGTGAAGGAACTTTTGAATTCCTGGTTAACGGGAAAAGCGTTCCCTTCAGCCAGGGCGGTGGAGGCTATGGCAGCGGATTTTATGAGTTTAATTATTATGTTTATGCCGGCGAACCAGGGAAAAAGATAGTAGAAGTTATCTTTAATTCAGAAAAAAAGAAAGCCAGGTGCCAGATCCAGACGGAGTTTAGTTCCACAGGAGGCCTAAT